>SKVX01000455.1 GCA_007129225.1 Halomonas sp. | reverse complement strand
TTCTTACGCAAAAAACGAGAAGAATTCCGAATATTTTTGACGCTATGCTACTTCCAAAAAAATCTTCTCCCAGTGTAATGAAAAGGCGCATGCGGCAACTAAAATGTCTTCAAGGTACTCTCGGGATAACAGGACCCTGCAGCCCCCTCTGGAGGAAGGCGAGAATTGGAACGAGGGCGGCTAGCAGGCAAGTCAGGCGTGTTCGTATCTCCTGCGCCATACTGGCACCTACTGTCGTGACCGAGAGGTGTTGCCGGGTTAACAGCAAGGCCGAAATCCGTACACTGGGATGGGTCTTCTCAACGATACGCTATGGCAATTTCCGGCAGACGTGTAAGGAAGTCCTCATCATTTTGACG
This sequence comes from Halomonas sp., assembly GCA_007129225.1. Classification (GTDB taxonomy): domain Bacteria; phylum Pseudomonadota; class Gammaproteobacteria; order Pseudomonadales; family Halomonadaceae; genus Halomonas. Next base: position 19,484 of record SKVX01000455.1, on the reverse strand, counting down.
AATGCCACAGCCAGACATTTTCTGCCTCAAAGATAACCAAAGAGAATCGTCATGCCGAATTCACTTGTCAATCGACTGCAAGCCGCCCTGAACCTCGCAGGTCGACAGCACGAGATCCACTCTATCCGGCTGATGAACGACACTGGCCTGGCCCACCATCATCTGTGGCTGAGCCGTAACGGTGATGACTGGGTGGCCAGGCTGCCCAAGCAGAGCCAGTTAGGCCTCGATGCACAGGCCAACCTGACGTATCAGTCGACCTGTTTCGCCCGCGCCAGCGAAAGTGGACACACTCCGATGCTGCACGACGTACTGCCACCCTCGGACGCGCTTCCCCGAGGCGGCCTGCTCGTCACCGCCATACATGGCCGACCGGCACGACTGCCAGACGACCTACCAGCCATTGCCGAGGCGCTGGCTGGCCTTCACGCCCTGCAGACGCCCCCCATAGCGCAGCGCATGCCTTTGCTGGCACCGGATGCCCCCTGGTCCGCAATGTGCAAGGAGATCGAGACCCAGGCACGCTGGCTGACCGAGGCAGATCTCGACCCCGCAGTACGCCTGAGCATCGAAGCCGAGTTGGATGCGCTGCCTGCCACACTCTCCGAGGCCGAATCGAAGCTGATAAGCTTCGACGCTCACCCGGGAAACTTTCTGATTACCGATGCAGGCCAGGCCGTACTGGTCGACCTGGAGAAGTGTCGCTATGGGTTGCCGGGCTTTGATCTTGCCCATGCCAGCCTGTACACCTCCACCACCTGGGATCTCAACAGTAGCGCCGTGCTCGAAGTGAACGACGTCGTGGCATTCTATCGCCACTGGCAGCGCGCCGTGAACGACGAACCGAGCGCTCAACCCAGCCGAACCACGCTGCTGGCCTGCCGTCGCGCCATGTGGCTCTGGTCACTGACCTGGTGCGCCAAGTGGCGCGCCCAGCATGACAAGATGTGGGATGCCTCGGTCGTTGGCGAGGACTGGTCCGTCGAACTCAGCAGCGATGCCCTGGTGGATCACGTACGCGAGCGGGTCGAACACTACCTCACTCTTTCCATCATCGAACGCGTCAAGGCAGAGCTTTGTGACCTCAACGATGCCCTGGCCCAATCCAGGGAATAGCCCAGCGAGGCGTGCCCCTTGCCTGAAAGGCAGACCGATGTCGAGAGCATTCATGTCGAACCGCGCAGAATACACCGGGAGACCGTCATGACCCCAGCCCCGCGGTTGAGCATTATCATACCGACGCTTGACGAGGCCGAGGTCATAGACGAATTATTGCAACATTTGCAGGAATATACGGCCCGCGGCGTTGAGCTCATCGTCGTCGACGGCGGAAGTGGTGACGATACCGCGGCCCGGGCCACCCCCTTGGCGTCGCGCCTCATCCGTAGCGCTCCGGGGCGGGCCAGGCAAATGAATGCGGGAGCCCGTATCGGCCGAGCAGATCTGCTGCTGTTCCTGCATGCCGACACGCGGCTGCCGCACGGCGCCGATAGATTGGTGGCCAATGCGTTATCGGGCTCAGACTGCTGGGGGCGCTTCGATATCAGCCTTGAAGGCCGCCATTCACTCTTGCCACTGATTGCCTTCGCCATGAACTGGCGCTCACGCCTGACCGGTATCGCCACAGGGGACCAGGCCCTGTTCATGACCCGCCAGGCATTCGACAGGGCCGGCGGCTTCCCGGACCAGCCACTGATGGAAGATATCGAAATGTCCAGACGCCTCAAGGGCCTCTCTGCTCCCGCCTGCCTGGAACAGCGCGTGATCAGCTCAGGCCGACGCTGGGAAGAAGCAGGTACCTGGGCAACGATCTGGCTGATGTGGCGCCTGCGCTTTCGCTATTGGCGTGGTGAATCGGCCGATAGCCTGGCCAGGGAATACCGCCATGTGCGTTGAGTTTCCTCTGGCGATCTTCGCCAAGGCGCCGCTGCCCGGCCAAGTCAAGACGCGGCTGATTCCCGCCCTCGGCATCGAGGGGGCGACCCGGCTGCACGAACGGTTACTGCGCGACACCCTGGCTACTGCTGCTGCCACGACATCCGCCCATCATATTACGCTGTGGACGGCATTGGACCATGCCCATCCACTGTTTCTCGAATTGGCCAGACGCTACGACATCGAACTGCGCGCTCAACCCGAGGGCAATCTGGGCAAACGCATGCATCATGCCCTGGCGACGATGCCCAGGGCCGGACTGCTGATCGGCAGTGACTGTCCGGTTCTCACTCCCGAGCTGATAGTACGCTGCTACGCGGCCTTGGCCGAATCGGAAGCAGTCTGCCTGCCCGCCGAGGATGGCGGCTACGCCCTGATCGGAGTACACCGCCCCGAAGCCAGCCTATTCACAGGCATCGACTGGGGTACGGAGCGAGTCATGGCTCAGACTCATCGCCGCATCGAGGCACTCGGCTGGCGGCTTGCCTGCCCCGCTATCGTCTGGGATGTGGATCGCCCGGAAGATGTCATCCGGCTGACCAGCCACCCGGCCTGATCGCGTCCATCAACAATAAGCAATACTTGAAGCACCTGCAGAGTCAAGCCGGCATCGATGCCGCCATTCAATCCCCCGCCGCCTGGTTGGCGATACCCGCCAATGCCTCGGCCACCCGATCCAGCGGTAGGTCGCAGTCGCCAAGGTCGTGGCGTCCAGCCAGGTAGTGGGGGTCGTTCCACTCGATCATGGTCGTGCTGCCTTCCTCCCGCAGCAACATCTTCTGGGGCAGATCCAGTGCAAGACTGCCCTGGCATTGCATCATGGGCGTTCCCACTTCAGGGTTGCCGAACAGGAACATACGGGTGGGTGGCAGGGACAGCGAGGCTCGCTCGGCATTGGCGGAATGATCCACCATGGTGACCAATGTCATGCCGCGCTCGTCCAGAGCCTCGCGCAGACGCTCTTCGACGCGGTCGATTCCGTCATCGCTGCTGACCTGCTCGATACCCTTTCCAATGTCATCTGCCTGGGCACTGCCAAGGGCGATCATGAGGGCTGCTGCGCCAATGATTGGGTAAATCTTGTACATGGTCGATGCTCTCCTTGAGCGGGCAAGCCTTATCAGGGAACCTTCAGCCTCGCCAAAGATTTCTCCTAAGGCAAGTCAAGAGTTCTCCTTCGATTAGTGAAGTATTTCAAAACATCAATACAATCGAAAACCAGTGATATTGCGATTGAAACAGCCAACACAACAAGATAGCTTTGGAATCCACCCTCAACGGCAGGGATCTGCGCTACGATGTACGCGAGCAGCGGAACCCACAGAAAGTGGCCTAACCCCAGGATCTTCTCAAATCCGAACCTGGAATATAAGCCCATCATAAGCATGGCAGAAATCATGAAGGTAATGAAGATCATCTTTGCTAAAGGGTGATACCAGAACCCCACACTTGCCATATTAATAGCCATCAGATACAAGACCCAGATAGGGACCCATATCGGCTGCTGCATCAATTCAATGAAGAACCTAAAGGGATTTCTCATAGACATTGCCTCCTCGGCCTTGTCCGATAAATGTCTGCGCTCGGCCATGCGGCGTTAAGACTCAGCTCAAAGTACTCATTTACACCCCGCAAACTCCGCCTTTTCGCCAATTTTTGCCTTGTCTGACCATCGCTCGCCGACTTTTCCTGAATTCAAACAATGCCTAACACTCGCGTATGGCTGATTTCAATCACAAGCAAAATCTTGTTCATGGCCAATGCTCTCCTTGTGCGAACAAGGCTTGCAAGGAGAGGCTTAGGCCTTGTCAAGGTTTCCTCCGACGGCACGTCATGTCAGCCCTTCTCCTCTTGCCAGTCGTTGAAGGCTGAACCACAGCCCCAGCAGCAACAGCAGCACTGCCACAGGAACAAGTACTGGCGCCACGCCCACCAGGGCGCCGGCAATCGGCAGACCCAACCAGATCAGGATCAGCGGCGCACAGCAGGCACCGCCTGCAAGAAACGCCGGGATCAGCGCCAGCAAACCGGTGCTCGACCCGCCCAGGCCGCATTGCCGCGGGCTTCGCCATAGCCACCAGCCAGCCACAGCGTTCAAACCGACCAGCAATCCCATGGTAGCCGCCAACACGGTATTCAACGGACTGAAGGTCCAGACCAGTGCTCCCATCGAGACCAGCCCCACGGGCTCGAATTGAAACGGTCCCCTTGATTGAAAGGCTCTTTCCCAGGCGGGAAACGTTGCATTCCACCCTCCCGCCCCGCCACCGGCAATATCGCCGGTCAGCCAGAGGTAAAGCAGCGTATAGAGGACCATGACCCCGGTGATCGCCAAGGCCATGGCTGGACGAGCCAGCATCGTCAGGATGATACGAGCCAGCGGTCTCATGGCACCTCCTGTCCCTCATAGAGATAGGTGTCAGGATAGAAGGCCGCCCAGGCAAACCACATGGCTTCGAAACCGTTCACCGCTTCCAGCGATGCGATGCCAGGCCCGGTAACACCGGCGGCCGTAAAAGTAAGCTCTGCCGCCTGGATCTCGACCGCCTCGGGATTATGGAAGGCCCAACCGGTATCCAGCCCCGGGTCATGGATGATGGTGTAGCGACGCTCGTCCAGCACGACGTCGATGACACCCTCGTTCCGTAATGACTCCCGCGTGATGGCCAAGGCACCCTCTGGGCCACGCACGCCGAAGACGACGGTCTTGGGGGGAAAGCGATCATCGCGCTGCATCACCGGGAAGAGCCGACGACTGTCGGGTGCATAGTAGCCAGTGACCGGGTTGTAACTGCCATAGGGATCACGACGATAGTTGCGCACGAAGCCCGTCTGTTCTGTCAACACCTCCGTTTCGGGGTGGCGCGCCTTCCACGCGCCCCAGGTCGTCCAGAACACACGAAACTCCTCTAACCCCTGATTGGCCAGGGGACCGTCAATGGCAACCCCCAGAATCTGGGGCCACTCACTATCGGTAGCACGGTCGTACATGACCAGGTTGCTGTTGACCAGCTTGCCCGAGACGCCAAACTCGGTATCGCCACGCTTGAAACCCAACGCGGTACCCGTGAGGGGGCAGTAAGTAATGCTGAGCGCGTCACCGCCCAGCTCATCATTGACGATTTCGTGCCAGACCAGGATACGCTGAGGATAGACCCTGGCCTGGCCACGGTGGTAGACACCGATGACCTTGTCGCCATCGCTCAGCGTCGCCTGGTCAGCAGCTTGAAAACGGGGACGGTCAATGGAAGGGATGCCGTCCTTTCCCGGCCCTCCCGAACGCACTGCCTCCCGGAACGCCTCGATGGAGTGCATGACCGGCACCTGGGGCGGGTGCTGCCCCGGTGGTGACGCCAGCGTCGGCTGCGTGAAGAGCATGGCCAAGGCAATGCTCAGTGTTGAATAGCGCGCTATGTGTGGTGTCATGACGACCTCCTGTTAACCGACCACGGATACCAGGCCCTCAGCTCAACCGTTGCTCCCACACTACCTGGCTGACCTGAATCAACGGTTCCACATCGGTAAAGCGGGGAATGTCTTCGAAGAGGGTGCTACCAATGGCATCGATGGCAGCCTTGAAGCTCTCGAGAGAGTCGAGCCCAAGATAGGTCACGACATGGTAGGGAGACGTGGCATCACTGCCCCTGGCGACGCGCATATACTTCAACCCATACGGGCGTAATAAACGCTTCACCAGACCGGCATGCTCCTTGAGATAATAGTTCTCATCAAATTGCATACCATCACGATTTGGATACATTACTAATATTTCAATCATCGTCCTATTCCTTGTTCACCATTTATATCCCTACCGGTTGAGACGGAGGAGCAGCCTGCCTCCTCTCTACTTGGTAGAGGTAAGCCTGCGTTCATTACAGCTGAATTTCTCCTGTGATCGATTGAACCATGGGCAGGAAAATTTCAGCGGCCGATGTAAGGGGAGCCCATTTCAGGCGACCAAGGCCTCATGGAGTGGATGCTCTCAGGAAATGCTCTCATCACGCCGGCTCGCCTTCCGGGCCGTCTCCAACCAACAGGTACAACGCTATGGATCAGATCAGTGCGGAGGGTACCCAGGACCGAATGCAGCGTCTGGTGGCGGTCAGGCCTCGGCTCGTTTCCTTCGCTCGCCTGCAGCTTCGCGACCTGGCGCGAGCCGAGGACGCCGTACAGGAAGCCATTGAGGCGGCCATTGAAAAAGACGATACCTTTGCCGGTCGTTCGGGCTACGAGACCTGGGTCTTCGGTATCCTCAAATACAAGATTCTTGATGCCCTCAGGGCTCAGCGACGCGAAGGCTGGTGGCAGCCGCTGGACGAAGAGCTGGATGAGGCGGCCATAGATCGACAATTTCAGAAGAACGGCCGCTGGGAACAGGAAGCCAGACCATCCAATTGGGGAAACCCCGAGACGACGCTACACAGCGAACGGTTCTGGCAAGTTTTCGATCTCTGCCTGACCGCCCTTCCCGACACCGCGGCCCGTGTATTCTCCCTTCGAGAATTGATGGGTCTATCGGCAGAAGATATCTGCCGTGAAACGGGGCTGAAGCAGAATAATTGCTGGGTAATTCTACACCGTGCCAGGTTACGCCTGCGCGCCTGCATCGAGCGGGACTGGCTCACGGAGAAAGCATGATGTTCAAGATGATGATGTGTAAAGAGGCAACCCACCTGATGTCCAAGCAACTCGACATCCCACTGACATTTCAGGAAAAATTGTCACTCAAGCTTCACCTCGCCATGTGCGGTGCCTGCACACAGTGCAATCAACAGTTCCATCTCCTGCATGAGACCGGGAAGCACTACGAACGATTGATTGAACAAGGCGCCGGAACACTGCCCGGCGGAGGCGGGAATAACAATTGAAAGGGAACGATGCTTCAAAGCGATCCTTTATCAGAGAAGCACTGATTGATGTCACGAGCGAGTGACTGTTCACCGTCGGGTCGCAGAAACCGGTGTTGATTGGATATAATAAGGGTGGAGAGCACCTCCGGGGCCAGGATACCGAGCACAGCAATGAATCGAATATCCCATGGGCAAATATTTTGCCCATGGGATAAAGACTTACAAACTACGAAACAGTGCTTTAATGAATCGCTGAAGGGTCAGAAATTATACTGCGCCGAGAACTGCAAGCGCGTATTGTCCTCGGACTCCCGACTCTGCAACTCCTTCCTCCCATGAGAGACTTCGAAGCCAAGCGTAACCGGCTCCGTCACCCGATAGAAGTGACTGAAGTGAACACTCTCCAGCTTGCGGGTCGAATCCGGAAACACGTCGCCAGGCCGATCCCCGCGCACCTGCCCGTAGGACAGGCTGGAGCTGAACTTGTCGGTCCACTGCTGTGCCACGGCCGCATTGAAACCATAGGCTTCGATGGTCTCGAGGTTGCCATCGACATCTACGAAGGCCGCCCCGATACCGGCATCTCCATCGTCGGTGCCACTGGCCGTGTAAAGGTACCGCCCTATCCCGTCACCGTAGATGGCGCCTGCCATCAAGGTAGTGTCCGGTCCCACGCCAATATTCCCGGCAAGCATCAGGCCGTATCCTGTCGCAGAGTCATTGGCCGCACCCTCATCCACCTTGAGCCTGCGTACCACTGCCGCGGTTTCTATCCCTGCATTGTCACCAGTCCATTGATAGCGAGCGGTCAGGTCCGGGGCGCTATCGCGCGAACCGGAAAAACCCGTCGCCTCGGGGTTCTCGGCCGAGAACGAAAGCGCACTATCTCCCAACGGAAGCGTATAGCGGAGCTGTGCCTGGCGGATGAAACTCACCCCCACTGGACCATCGAAGTCGACCGTGCTGGGATACGCGGCGAACTGCATGAAGTTACTCCAGGTCTGGCCGGCTAGCAGACCGTTCCACTCACCATAGGCATGCCTGAGCCGAAAGCCCCGTGAATTGGAGAACACTTCGTTGCCACCACCACCGAAGAAGTCGCCTTCCAGATGCGTGGTGGCCGGCCCCGATGCCGTCGGTGTCGAGCTCTTGATGAACAGGCGAGACTGCCGGGCATGAGCACGGAATGAACCATTGCTCGACCCGTCCGAGGTATCGATACCCTCGACGAACAGGCTGTCCCCCAGGTCCTGGTCGAGGTCGTAGATCGCATCGAACTTGATATATCCCCCGATCTGCACGGAAGTATCCGTTCCCGGCACCTTGAAGCTGCCCGGCGTGTCCCCGCCCGTGACTACGTTCGACGCCAACGTCTCTCTGGCCTCGGCTTCCTGTTGTTGTGATTGCGCCTGTTCACTCTCGAGGCGCTGGATCTGTTGCTGCATGTCCTGCATCTGGACACGCAACTGATTGAGATCAGTTTCCTGTGCCATGGCGGGTGCACTTATGCCGGCAAGCAGCAAGGCAGCGACACCTGTCGAGACGGGCAGTCGCGTATTGTTGGATGATTTATTCATTATCTTCGTCCCTTTCTGTCGTTGTGTGATTTTTTTACCACTCTCTAGAGTCAGATAAAGGAAACGACTTCTTACACGACAACGCCGACTTTTATAGACAACAACAGACAATACATATGATTAAAAATAATTTATTTCCGTGTAACATTTCCATCAAATGTCCGACAGAACATCTTGCACGAAACTCAAAAATATTTTTTCATAACACTTGCAGCAGGAAACCTTATGCAAAAGCCCCATATCCCGATTGTCCTAGTATTACTGGGAGGTTCGCTGCCACTGGCTGCCGCAGAAATCTCCTTCTCCGCGGGGACAATCATGGAGTGGCCCACGCGCTCCTTCGAGGGTGAGACGGAATATCGACTGGTCGAGCACGATGGCACTCAGGTGCTTCAGGCGCGAGCGCGTCAACAGGCCTCAGCGAAGTACCTGGAAAAGGAGGTGGACATGAATCGCACACCCTATCTGCACTGGTGCTGGCAGGTGTCGGGAATACACGTCGGCTCGATGAAACCACCAAGGCCGGAGACGATTATCCGGAGCGGGTCTATGTGGTGAAAAAGACGGGGATCCTGCCTTGGCAGGTTCAATCGGTGAACTACCTCTGGGCTTCGAGTCAGCCCGAAGGGACGAACTGGCCGAATGCGTTCACTTCAAGGGCCCAGCAGCTGGCTCTCCAGAGCGGCGAATCGCGTGTGGGGGAATGGGTAGCGGAGATTCGAGACGTGCGCGAGGATTTCGAGGCACTATTCGGCGTAACCGCCAATCGCATCTCTGGGGTAGCACTGATGAGCGACGGTGACAATGCCGGTGTCGACGCCACCGCATGGTTTACGCACCTGGGGTTTTCTGCGACTGATGCCCCACCCGACTGCCCGTGAGACATGCATGGCACCTAGCCGGCAATCGGCCAGGTGCCGACGCTCAGGAACCGCAGTCTCGGCGCGCTACCCAGGAGGTGGGAAGGGGCCGTTGCCTGGCATCCAGTGCCAATCGATCCTCTTCTCGAAACGCCATGACCACCAGGCTGCCGGCAAAGATGATCAAAGAGGGGTAGAACAGAACATTGGTGCCATCGAGGAACCAGCCCAAGGGGTCGATTACCGAGGCACTGACTGCCAATAACGAGACGCCATTGAGCAAGAGTTGTAAAGGATAAACCCAGCGCCGGGCAAACCCGACGATTACCAGCAGACCAATCAGGATCTGCCCGGCACCGGCCAAAGGCAGGATAAACTCAGCGGCCAGGAACCCGAAGTAGAAATTTTCGGCAATGGCCAGGCTATGACCGACATTGACGATCTTGTTCGCCCCCCAGATCAGCAGCAGGCCACCCAATGATACCCTCAGCAGTAACAGACTCGCAGTTTTCAGCATGTTTCCTCCTCGATACTCCATGGAATTTCGACGACCTGATTCGTCAAATCGAAATCAGGCATGGAGTTGGTCGATCGAGGATCAGCATTCTTACAGACGCAGTTTTATCTCTGTCGGCCAGCCAATGGAAGGACAGAACTTGAGGTCAGGTAAACAACAGATCGCCATAGCTCCAGATCAGCGTACCGACAGCGATGGAAAAATAGCAGGCAAAGGGAATCGTGCGCCAGAACCTGATGATCAGTTGAATCATCCATCTCGATATACCGAAGCTCACGAGATCGCGGTGGCTGTAGAAACATACCCGCATCCGCTTGCGGTGATACTCGACACCAATGGAAAACAGCACCATCAGGGCGCCTGACCGCTGAAACCAATGGCCCTCCCCGGTCAACAGACTGGCATAGCCCGAGGCAAGCACCGGCACGATGGCCAGTATCATCAGCAGGATTTCGATGAGAGCGTCCCGGCGAGAGGGTAGCTGATAGCCTTCTTCTTCCGACATCACAAACCTCCCGCAGGTACCCTGCGCTCAGTCAGGCTGCGCCGACTCCGGTGCCCGTATTGCTCTCGTGGCAATGGCGGCGAACACGGCATCGAGCTCGCGGCCGATTTCCTCCAACGCTTCGCCTCCCTCTCCCACATAGGGAGCGAGGACATGGCTTGGCCGCTTCCAGGCGAGAGTGGCAGTGCCGTCCTCGTTCTCCGTCGCGTAGAAACGAATGGGCGCCTCGATCATGGCCGGGATACTGAGGCGCAGGGTACGCACGGCATAATCATTGCGAAAGACACCCACTACCCGGTTACCGGGAATCGACTCGCCACGCCGAGCCGCAGCCTCTGTGGGGCCGGCCTCCGTGACGATGAACATGCCCTCGATCTCGACGGCGGTACGCAACGCTTCCAGCAGTTCGTCATAGCCCTGTGTCGTGGCTTCCACCTCCCACCCCTGCTCGGGCCAACGGGGGTCAGCCGAAACCGGGGCAGCCAGCAGTAGCATCAGCCCCCAGGTCGCCAGCCACGCCCGTCCCATCACGCCGACCATGCCGCGACAGAGGAAGATGTCTCACGCTGCCAATGCCTCAACGTAGAGGGGTGAACGCCGAACGCCTCGGGCAAGGTGACACCGAGCTGCTCGGCAAGCAGGCCAAGTAGCGCCATGTGATGAATGGTGTGGCTGGTCAGGAAAGCGAGTTCGCGCGCCAGGCTGGTGTCCAGGACCTGCACGCCATCGCCAAGGGGGTAATTCAGGCTCAAGCAGTCAGTTGGACAGTGCCCGACCAGGGCGGTCAGTGCAGCCTTGATGTCAATCAGACGATGAGCGGCCTGTTGCGGCCACTGCTCCAGACGTTCATCCCGATGACGATCCTCGTAGTCGATGACGGCGTCGTCCAGGCCGCTCAGCAAGGCATTATAGTGATCGATGATGTGTCGTATGTGCTTGCCCAGCGTATGGCGACCATCGTGGCCAAAGTTGTGCCGGTACTGCTCCGGCGTGAGCGCATCAACGAATTCCTCCAACTGTGACAATGCCAGGAGGTTCTCTTCAATGAGACCCGCCTGGGGAGGATATGCCTGATTTATTATGGATGACATGGCGGTTTACCTGTTGATCGCAAGTGAGACAGCCGAGACCGGCATGAAACCGGCCCGACCACCCGCTCAGGGATTTAACGTTCCATCAACCCTCGGCTTCTGCCTCAGCCTCAGCCTCAGCCTCAGCCTCAGCCTCAGCCTCAGCCTCAGCCTCAGCTTCACCTTCCGCATCACCCTCGGCTTCACCTTCCGCCTCGGCTTCGGCTTCCGCTTCCGCTTCGCCTTCGGCATGGGCTTCTGCCAGCATCAGGGGGGCTTCCAGTCCACTGGTGTAGGTCGGCTCTGCCGGTGATTCACTGGCCACGGCCTGAAAGGCCGCGCCACTGGCTACCAGCACCAGGGCCGGGGCTGCATACCCCAGCTGCTTGCTGAGCCGTCCCAGCAGGCTTCGACGCTTCTCATCTTGTAATGTCATGATTAAGACCTCCGTCGTGTCATGAAGCGACATGCGATGGCATGTCATCATGCAGTGAAAGCAGCCCTTTCGGCTGGCTTCTCCTCGGCGTCACGTCTCCGGTGTCGCCGCGTCTGCTCCGTCACTCCTTCGCTGATGCCAAAGCGTTCGCTGCTGCTTCCGCCTGGCAGCACTCTTGTGGGTGTGCCGTGATGACTCTGTCGACGCTTGCTCCCACTCCTTACAGAATTCGTTGTCGAAAAGAGGAACTCGAGAGGCTTGATTTCTGGAACGATTGATTTTAAATTCGAGGCATGACACGTGGACGCCCCATTGCATTCAGCCCCGACGAGGCCGCGAGCGCCGCCATGCAGGTCTTCTGGGCCAGAGGCTACGACAGCGCTTCGACCCGCGACCTGCTGGAGGCGATGAAAATCTCGCGCAGCAGCCTGTACCAGGCCTTCGGCAACAAGGAACAGCTGTTTCTCGAGGCGCTGCGCCGCTATCGCGGCAACCTGATCGATCGACTCAACCGCCAGCTGGAAGCGTCGCCTTCAGCGATGCACTTTCTCCAGGAACTGTTCGGGCAGACGGCTCTGGAGGCCGGCAGCGAGCGTGCTGCACTGGGCTGTCTGATCTTCAATTCGGCCAGTGAACTCGGCCAGCGTGACGACATCCCGTCCATCGAGGCCAAGCGCAGCGTCCAAGCCATCACCGCCCTGTTCCACGAGGCCGTCGTTCGGTCACAGGCCGAAGGTGATATCGCCTCAGATCGTGACGCACTGGCGCTCGCAACCTATCTCACGCTGGGCATGGCCGGCCTGCGCACCTTGCTCAAGTCCGGTGCCGACCCTGCACAGACCCGGGCCGCCGCCGAGTTGCTGCTCGACACATTGCGCTGAACGATTGGGGTGATTTTTTACGACATATATGGACTGATAGGTCCATATATAAACCGACACCGCAAGGTGTCCCTCGTACGCTTGACAGGAGATCAACCATGACCGCCGACTACCAGATCCAACTTCCCCCGCAGACCCTCGACAATGCCGATGCCAAGGCCCGGCCATTGCTCGAGCAAGCCAACGCCAAGCTGGGCTTCGTGCCCAACATGTACGAGGGCATGGCCAAGGCGCCCGGAGTCCTCGACACCTATCTGCACGGCTATGAGCTGTTCCGGCAGGACTCCGGGCTCACTCCTCCGGAGCAGGAAGTGGTTTTCCTGACCATCAGTCACCTCAACGGCTGCAGCTACTGCATGTCCGCCCACAGCATGCTGGCGGAGAAGATGTCTCAGGTGCCTGCCGACGTGCTGGAGGCGATTCGTGAGGATCGGGAAATTCCCGACTCGCGACTGGCTGCGCTGAGCGAATTCACCGGTGTCATGTTCGATACCCGCGGCATGCCGACCCGTGAGGACGTCAAGGCATTCCTGGACGCCGGCTTCGAGGAGCAGCATGTGCTACAGATCGTGCTGGCCCTGGCCGTGAAGACGCTGTCCAACTACTCCAACCACCTCAATCACCCGGAGCTCGACGAGGCTTTCGCCGGCCATGCCTGGAAGGGATAAGCCACCCTGCCCCGGCATCCGCTGCCGGGGGGCCAGGCTTTGCACGAAAACTGGCTGTGTTCGGCCATGCGCTGTCGCTTATCGCAAAGCGTGCTGTACTAGTGAGCATTGCGTCTGGCGGATCGATAGCCACCCCATGGCCGAGATGCATAGGCTGACGGCAAACCCGACAAACGAGGGCAAGTTCATGTTACGCACCTTCATACTGGGCATCAGCGCACTGTGGCTATCGGCACAGGTGCAGGCCTCCGATATGTCTCCACTGGTTCAAGCCGAGTGGCTTGACCGCCATCTCGATGACGACAATCTGGTGGTTCTCGATGTTCGCTCTTCCATCGACGATGGGGGCGATCGCGACAGCCACGAGGCTGCTCGAATCCCCGGCAGCCGCTACAGCAGCTACACCGACGATGGCTGGCGTGAAGCACGTGATGACGTAGCGGGCCTGCTGCCCGAGATCGAACCTCTGCAGGAATTGATCGGAAGCCTGGGTATCGATAACGATACGACGGTCGTGATCGTCCCCGCCGGGACCGGGCCTACGGACTTCGGTAGCGCGGCACGTGTCTACTGGACCTTCAAGATTCTGGGTCACGACGAGGTCGCCATTCTCGATGGCGGCTTCGCAGGTTGGCAGCAGCAAGGCTTCGACGTCGCCAGCGGACCCGTTTCCGACGTCGAGCCGAGAACCTTCGAGGCCAGCCTGCGTGAGGAACTGATTGCCACCACCGAACAGGTGGAGCAGGCGCGCCAAGACCAGGCTCAGCTGGTCGATGCCCGACCATCGGACTACTTCGTCGGCGAAACGACCTCTCCGGCCGCACACGCCCCCGGCACCATACCCGGCGCCCGGAGCCTGCCTCATCACACCCATTTCAGCGACAGCTCTGGTGCCTATTACCTGGACAAGCAAGGGCTCGCCTCGCGTATCAATTCTGCCGAACTGGATCGCAATGCCCGTACCATCACCTTCTGCAACACCGGACACTGGGCGGCAACGGACTGGTTCGTGCTCAGCGAGATTGCCGGATTCGACAATGTGGCGATGTACGACGGCTCCATGGCAGCATGGACGGTGAGTGAATCGCGCCCCGTGCAACTCGCCCGGCGTGGGCTGGAGCGCCTTCAGGAGGCGCTCGACTGAAAGCGGTGGGTGCAGGGAAGCACGGCTATCCCCATTCCGCTGGAGAGAATGTGCGTTGACCAGAACGAGATGAAGGAACTAGAGGTATGCAGGAACTAGCTAGAAAGGGGTGCTAGAGACGATAGAACCGAAAGGTGATTGAGGCCTCATGGCTCTCGACAGAACAGGCTGATGGCTCCCGGAGCAGGACTCGAACCTGCGACCCAGTGATTAACAGTCACTTGCTCTACCAACTGAGCTATCCGGGATCGGTCTTGACGACAAGGCAGGACTGTCTGACGACTTGATGTGCTGATGGCTCATCACAAGCTGATGGCTCATCTCACAAGCTGATGGCTCATCACATCACAAGCTGATGGCTCCTCGAGCAGGACTCGAACCTGCGACCCAGTGATTAACAGTCACTTGCTCTACCAACTGAGCTATCGAGGAATGGCGCTTCAATCAGCTACTCGTGCTATCAGCACATGTTCATTGGCTCCCCGAGCAGGACTCGAACCTGCGACCCAATGATTAACAGTCATTTGCTCTACCAACTGAGCTATCGGGGAATGGCCGTGAACACGGTGCGTAGTATACGGATCGCTTCGATCAGGTCAAGGGCGGATTCCCCACCCCCACCGGTTCGCCGCACAACGAAAGGCGCCCGCACGAGAAGCTCGTGCGGGCGCCTTCAGGTGTTCTGGTGGCTACGCCCTGATTCGAACAGGGGACCCCATCATTATGAGTGATGTGCTCTAACCAGCTGAGCTACGTAGCCTTTCATTGCCGAACCGGTACTCAATGGGGTCGACGGGGCGGAATTATGCCCGAAGTACAATAAAGTGGCAAGCTGGTCCTGTCGTCCAATTTTTATTGATTGAACGTTCAATAAAAATTTGGCATGCTGGCAAGTCATACTCGAATCCGCCACCGGTGACCAACAAGGCCGTCGCCACTGGCAGCAGTCGTTACCACGAGACAAGGAGTTCCGGATGCCCAAGGTAGGAATGGAACCGATTCGGCGTCAGCAGCTGATCCAGGCCACCATGGCAGCCATCGACGAGGTGGGCCTTGCCGATGCGACGGTCATCCGTATCGCCGGACATGCCGGCGTCTCCGCCGGGATCATCAGCCACTACTTCGGCGGCAAGGACGGCCTGCTTGAGGCCACCATGCGCCAGATCCTCACGGACCTGGGCGATGCCGTCTCGGCACGGCGCCGCTCCCTGGGCGACGCCTCTCCCCGCGCCCATATCGGTGCCATCATCGACGGCAACTTCGACCGCAGCCAGGTCTCCGGCCCGGTGGCCAAGACGTGGCTGGCATTCTGGGCCAGCAGCATGCACAAGCCCCAGCTTCAGCGCCTGCAGCAGGTCAACGATCGACGACTCTATTCCAATCTCTGCAGCCAGTTCCGACGGGTGATGCCTCAAGAGCCGGCACGCCGTGCATCGCATGGCCTGGCAGCGACGATCGACGGCCTCTGGCTTCGCGGCGCCCTGACGCCGGATGGGCTGGATGCCGACGGTGCGCGGCGCCTGGCCCATGACTATCTTGACCAGCTGTTGGCCAACCACGAATCCACACCCGTTTCCTGACAGGAGCAACACCATGGCAAGCCTCGACACCGAAACACTCTATATCGACGGTCGCCGGGTGGAAGCCACTTCCGACGAGACCTTTGACATCCACAACCCCTACGACGGCACTCTCCTCGCCAGAGTGCTGCAGGCCTCGCAGGCCGACGTGGATCGCGCCGTCGCCGTGGCACACAAGGGACAACGCGTCTGGGCAGCCATGACCGGCATGGAGCGCGGCCGCATCCTGAACCGTGCTGTAGCGCTCTTGAGAGAACGAAACGACGAGATCGCCGAGCTGGAGACACGCAATACCGGCAAGCCGATCAGCGAAACCGCCGCCGTGGACATCGCCACCGGTGCCGATGTCATCGAATACTATGCCGGGCTGGCATCCGCCATCGAGGGCGCTCAGATTCCCTTGCGCGAATCCTCCTTTGTTTATACCCGTCGAGAGCCGCTGGGCGTGATCGGCGCCATTGCGGCCTGGAACTACCCCATCCAGATCGCCTGCTGGAAGGCCGCTCCGGCACTGGCCGCCGGCAATGCCGTGGTGCTCAAGCCCAGCGAGGTCACGCCTCTGACCGCCATGAAACTGGCCGAGATCTTCACCGAGGCCGGCCTGCCGGACGGCGTCTTCAACATCGTCCAGGGCGATGGCCGTGTGGGACAGATGCTGACCGGCCATCCCGGCATCGCCAAGGTGTCGTTCACCGGCGAAGTGGGCACCGGCAAGAAGGTGATGGCAGCCGCAGGAGAGTCGTCGCTCAAGGACGTGACCATGGAGCTCGGCGGCAAGTCGCCGCTGATCGTCTTTGCCGATGCCGACCTCGACCGCGCCGCGGACGCGGCGATGATGGCCAACTTCTACTCCAGTGGTCAGATCTGCACCAATGGCACGCGGGTCTTCGTGCACCGCTCCGTGAAGGAGGCCTTCGAGGCCAGGATAGCCGAGCGCGTGTCACGCATCAGAGCCGGCGACCCCCTCGACCCCGAAACCAACTTCGGCCCCCTGGTGAGCTACGACCACCAGGAGAAGGTGCTCTCCTATATCGAGCTGGGCAAGCAGGAGGGTGCCCGGCTACTGATCGGCGGTGAGCCGATGGCAGAGGGCGCTTTCGCCAAGGGCGCCTGGGCCGCCCCCACCGTCTTCACCGATTGCAGTGACGAGATGCGCATCGTACGAGAGGAGATCTTCGGCCCGGTCATGGCGATTCTCGCCTTCGATGACGAGGAAGAGCTGATCCGGCGCGCCAACGACACCCACTACGGGCTGGCCGCGGGCGTTTTCACAGAGAGCCTGAGTCGGGCGCACCGCACCATCCACCGCCTCGAGGCCGGCATCTGCTGGATCAACACCTGGGGCGAGTCGCCGGCCGAGATGCCGGTGGGCGGCTACAAGCAGTCCGGTGTGGGCCGCGAGAACGGCATCGAGACCCTGGCCCACTACACCCAGACCAAATCGGTGCAGGTGGAGATGGGGCCCTTCGAGTCGGTGTTCTAAGCCACAGACCTCGAGCTACGGGCCGCGAGATGCGTGACCAGCAACATGAGCGGCGCCGGGGTCAGGTCGTAGAGGGGTCCGATGCCAGGGATGGCATCGGTAGCGTCCAGGGAAGGATTCACAGCGCCCCCTCGTAGACCTGTCCGCGGATCAGCCGCGGGCTCTCCCCGGCGCCCCTCGCTAGCCAGCCTCGCCAGCCCTGGGCCGACACTTCTTGCGCATGCGAGCAGGCCCGTTTCCGTGGCGTTATCAGTGAGAAATGTTATGTCCCAGATTCGCGAATTCGACTACATCATCATCGGCGCCGGCTCGGCCGGCAACGTGCTTGCCGCCCGGCTTACGGAAGTCCCCGAGGTCAGCGTGCTGCTGCTGGAAGCCGGCGGCCCCGACTATCGTCTCGACTTCCGCACCCAGATGCCAGCGGCACTGGCCTACCCGCTGCAAGGCAAGCGCTACAACTGGGCCTTCGAGACCGACCCGGAACCACACATGAATGGACGGCGCATGGAGTGCGGCCGTGGCAAGGGGCTAGGCGGCTCGTCGCTGATCAATGGCATGTGCTACATCCGTGGCAATGCGCTGGACTACGACCACTGGGCCAGCCTGCCCGGCCTGGCGGACTGGACCTATGGCGACTGCCTGCCCTATTTCCGCAAGGCCGAATGCCGCGATATCGGGCCCGACGACTACCATGGTGGCGACGGCCCTGTCTCTGTCACGACCCCGAAGCCCGGCAACAATCCGCTGTATCGGACCTTTATCGATGCCGCCGTGCAGGCCGGCTATCCCGAGACACCCGACGTGAACGGCTACCAGCAGGAGGGGTTCGGCCCCATGGACCGTTTCGTCACGCCCAAGGGGCGCCGCGCCTCCACCGCTCGCGGCTATCTCGACCAGGTCAAGCAGCGCGAGAACCTCACCATCGAGACCCACGCCACCACGGACGTGATCGAGTTCGAGGGCAAGCGCGCCGTGGGCGTGCGCTACCTGCGCCGCGGCCAGTCGCACCAGGTCCGCGCCCGCCGCGAGGTGCTGCTGTGTGCCGGCGCCATCGCCTCGCCGCAGATCCTGCAACGCTCCGGCGTCGGGAACCCCGATCACCTGCGTGAGCTCGACATCCCGTTGGTCCACGCCCTGCCCGGTGTCGGCGAGAACCTCCAGGACCACCTGGAGATGTATATCCAGTACGAATGCACGCAGCCGATCTCCCTTTACCCCGCGCTGAAATGGTACAACCAGCCCAAGATCGGCGCCGAGTGGCTGTTCAAGGGCACCGGCGTCGGCGCCAGCAACCAGTTCGAGGCAGCGGGCTTCATTCGCAGCAACGACGACGAAGCGTGGCCCAACCTGCAGTATCACTTCCTGCCCATCGCCATCAGCTACAACGGCAAGAGCGCGGTACAGGCCCACGGCTTCCAGGCCCATGTCGGGTCCATGCGCTCGGAGAGCCGGGGCAGGATTCGGCTGACGTCCCGAGACCCCGAGGCCGCTCCCAGCATCCTGTTCAACTACATGTCGCAGGAGAAGGACTGGCAGGAGTTCCGCGACGCCATCCGCCTGACCCGGGAGATCATTGCCCAGCCCGCCATGGATGCCTACCGCGGCAGGGAGGTCTCACCGGGCCCGGGCGTGGAGTCCGATGAAGCCCTCGACGCCTTCGTGCGCGCACACGCCGAAACCGCCTACCACCCCTGCGGCAGCTGCCGCATGGGTGACGATGAGATGGCGGTGGTCGATGGCGCCGGCCGCGCCCACGGCCTCGAGGGGCTGCGTGTGGTGGACGCCTCTCTGTTTCCGGTAATACCCACCGGCAACCTCAATGCGCCGACGATCATGCTGGCCGAGAAGCTGGCCGACAGGATACGCGGGCGTGAACCGCTACCGCGCTCGGACGCCCCCTACTTCGTCGCCCAGGGTCTTCCGGCTCGCAGGGAGCCTGAGCGCCGACTCTACTGAAACGGAAACCTATCCCACCGTT
>SKVX01000260.1 GCA_007129225.1 Halomonas sp. | reverse complement strand
GAGCCGGAGCCGGAGCGCCAGCCCGAGCCTGCTGCAGAGCCGGTAGTGGCAGAGGCCCCTGCACCCGAACCTGAGCCAGCCAGTGCCGCCGAGCCGGATGTTGGAACCGAAGTGGCGGGCGCGCCGGAACAACAGCCCGAGCGAGAAGGTCGAAGCTACACTCCGGTGGAAGAGGTCGACTGGCGGTGGCCGGCAGATGGCGCCCTGGTCGGTCGCTTCGGTGAAGGGGGGAGTATCACCGCGGGCATTGATATCGACGGGCAAAAGGGGCAACCTGTCAGAGCAGCCGGGCCGGGTATCGTGGTCTATGCGGGCAGCGGGGTGAGAGGTTACGGCAACCTCATCCTGCTCAAGCATAATGATCAATATCTTAGCGCCTACGCCCACAACGATAGCCTCAGGGTAAGCGAGAACGATGTGGTCGAGGCTGGTGAAGTCATTGCCACCATGGGCGATAGCGACGCGGAGAGTGTCAGGCTGCATTTCGAGGTGCGCAAGGATGGCCAACCTCAGGACCCCCTGAAGTACCTGCCGGAGCGATAGGTCGTCTATCAGGCCATCTGCCGGGCAGTGCGGCGGCGTCACAGCGCCGCCGTGAATCACATAATAACAGCGCAACGCGTGCCGAAAGATGATATCAGGTGTATTCCGGCACCTCAGGACGAAACCACGGGGTAGCAACCGATGAGCATGCTTGAACGGGACCTTCAGGACGTGAATCTAGAGGATGTCGCTGAGGCCGAGCAGGAGCTTGGCGCCAGTGAAGGCAGTGTCGTCAGGGAAGAGGATGCGTTCGAAAAGGCGCTGAATCGCGAGGACAAGCACTATCATCACAGCCTCGATGCCACCCAGATCTATCTCAACGAAATTGGCTTTTCCCCGCTGCTGACGCCTGAAGAGGAAGTCTATTACGGCCGCCTTGCCCAGAAGGGCGATCCTGCCGGCCGGTCCAGGATGATCGAATCCAACTTGCGCCTGGTGGTCAAGATCGCCCGGCGCTACCTCAACCGCGGTCTGACCCTGCTCGACCTAATCGAGGAGGGCAATCTCGGGCTGATCCGCGCCGTCGAGAAATTCGACCCCGAGCGCGGCTTCCGTTTTTCCACCTATGCCACTTGGTGGATTCGCCAGACCATCGAGCGGGCGCTGATGAACCAGACGCGCACCATTCGCCTGCCGATCCATGTGGTCAAGGAGCTCAACATCTATCTGCGGGCGGCCCGCGAGTTGACCCAGAAGCTGGACCACGAAGCCACCGCCGAGGAGATCGCCGAGCACCTCGATAAGCCGGTTGAGGCGGTCAAGAAGATGATGGGACTCAATGAGCGCGTATCGTCCGTGGACTACCCGATGGGGGGCGAGAGCGACAAGCCGCTGATCGAGACCATTGCCGATGACAACGAGCAGGGCCCCGAGTCGTCTCTGGTGGACGTCGACGTCAAACAGCATGTCGACGACTGGCTGGCGGAACTGACCGAAAAGCAGACGGAGGTGGTGATTCGTCGCTTCGGGCTTCGCGGGCATGAGGCTGCCACGCTGGAAGAGGTCGGTGACGAAATTGGCTTGACCCGCGAGCGGGTCCGCCAGATACAGGTAGAGGCACTCAAGAAGCTGCGCCGGGTACTGGAGAAGCAGGGCCTGTCGATGGACAACATCTTCGAATAGCACCGCTTCCAGGGAAGGGGCCTTTGACTCGCAGCACTGTCATGGGCCCTTCCGCCCAATGGGCTTTCCTTGCAGCCTGATAATATGGGTGCTCTAGAATGCATCTTCTTCGCGCCTTGCGGGTATCGGGCGCGTCTGTCGTAAAGGGAACAATCGACCATGTCTCGCCCCGCCCCATCATGTTGCTTGCGCAAGCGCTTGATTGCCGCCTTTATCACACTCTCAATGGCCGGCAGTGCGCAAGGCGCCGACCTATGGACCATCGCCCAGGATGCCCTTGACAACGATGCCGAGCTCGCCTCCGCTCGTGCCGGTTTTCTTGCCACCGAGGCCGCTCGTGACGTTCAGCGCGGCACCCTGCTGCCGCAGATTTCGGTGGGCGGTAATGTCAGCCATTCGCGTATCTATTCAAGCGGCCAGGAGCAGCCGGTACCGCAGGGCCAAATCGGGGCCACCCCGCAGGACGACACCATCAATAGCGTCGGGTTGAGCCTGGACGCTGAGCAGGCGCTCTATGATCCGGCGCGGCAGGCTCAGCTTGCCCGGGCCGAACGCGAGATCGATCGCGATGCCGTCTCGTTGGACGTTGCACGACAGCAGCTGCTCTTCACGGTGGCTGATGCCTATTTCGAGATTCTGCGCGCCCACGATATCCTGAGCGCCCGGCGCGCTCAGGAGACTGCCATCAGTCGTCAACTGGATCAGGCCCGCGAGCGTTTCGAAGTGGGGCTGATCGCCATTACCGAGGTGCACGAGGCCCAGGCCTCCTTCGATCTGTCGCGCGCGCAGCGTATTGCGGCGGAAAGCGCCATGCAGGTCAGCTTCGAGGCGCTGGAGCGCCTGACCGGCCATCGCTATGAGAGCATCGATGCCCTGGATGACGATATCCCCATCGTGCCGCCCGAACCGGGTGATCGCGAGGACTGGGTAACGCTCGCCATGGACAACAGCCCGATGGTGCTGATGGCACAGGCGGGTATTGAAGTGGCCAGGAGCCAGGTCGATATCTCCCGGGCCGGCCAGCGCCCGGTAGTCTCTGCCTTTGCCACCTATGGCTGGTCCGACAGCGATCGCACCGGGACGAACTACAGCTCCGAGAGCCAGGTCGGGCTACGCGCCAGCGTGCCGCTCTATACGGGCGGTTCGACGGAGGCGCAGATACGCCAGAGTGGCTTTGCCCTGGAGGTCAGCCAGTACGACTTCGAGGCGCAGCGCCGCGACACCATCCAGCAGGTGCGCTCGCTGTTTACCCGGGTCAACAATGACGTGGAGACGGTCGAGGCGCGCCGGCAAGCGATCGTATCAAACCAGAGCGCCCTGGAGGCGACGCGTTCCGGCTACGAGGTGGGTACGCGCAATATCGTCGATGTGCTCAATGCCGAGCAGAGCCTGTTCAACGCCATCGCCGATCATGCGGAAGCCCGCTATGACTATGTGCTGGGCCTGCTGCAGTTACAGCTACAGGCGGGACTGCTGGGAGCGGAGTCCATCCAGGCGGTCAATGCCTGGCTCTCGGAGGAGGAGAGTGTCTCCCTGGAGCTGCCGGACGAGGCTAACGACAACCCGATAATGAACATCGGGGAGCGCCCCAGATCGCCCTCATGAAAAATGATGGAAATTCGCAGTAACTTTGAATTATTTCCCCAAGAGCCACTGAGAATTCGGTGGTTCTTTTCGTGTATAGGCTGGTTATATAGAAGATAATCCGGCGTCACTGCTTTCCGTGCGGAGGTTATCATGGCGAGGCCCCTGGTCGCCGATATCGATCTTGACGCCCTGCGTCACAACTACCGTCTGGCTCGCGAGCTGGCACCCCAAAGCCAGGCGTTGGCCGTGATCAAGGCCGATGCCTACGGCCATGGCGCCGTGCCGTGTGCCCGCGCCCTGGAGTCGCTCCCTGCTGACCAGCGCCCGCCGGCCTTCGCCGTGGCTTGCCTGGAAGAGGCCGAGCTCCTTCGACAGGGCGGGGTGGTGGCGCCGATCGTACTGCTGGAGGGGATTTTCGAGGCCGCCGAGCTGGCTCGTGTCGAGGCGCTCGATCTTTGGATGGCGGTTCACAGCGAGTGGCAGGTCAATGCCCTGCTGGCATACCGCCCGGCAAAGCCGATACCGGTATGGCTAAAGGTCGATTCCGGCATGCATCGCTTGGGATTCACCCCCGAAGCGGCCACCGAAGTCTGGGAGCGCCTTGCACGGCGTCCCGACTCTGTCACCGCGATACAGCTGATGAGCCATTTCGCCACCGCCGACGCGGTGGATGCCGGCTATTTTCGCCAGCAGCTCGCCTGCATGCGTGAGCTGGCCCAGCGCCTCGGTGCGCCACTGTGCCTGGCCAACTCACCGGCTACCCTGGCCTGGCCCGAGTCGCATGGAGCCTGGGTGCGGCCGGGAGTGATGCTCTACGGCAGCGATCCCCTGGAAGTCGCCAGCGATGCGACGCGGCGCCTGAAACCGGTCATGACGCTGCGTTCGCAGATCATCGCCCTGCGCGACCTGGAGGCCGGCGAAGCCGTCGGTTATGCGGGCCGCTGGTGCGCGCCTCGGCCGTCGCGTATCGCGGTGGTGGCCTGCGGCTATGGCGACGGCTATGACCGCCACGCCGTGGATGGCACGCCGGTACTGGTGGCGGGGCAGCCCGCCGGCATTGCCGGCAAGGTTTCCATGGACATGCTCACCGTGGACGTCACCGACATTGCCGGAGCCGACATCGGCACCGAGGTGGTGCTCTGGGGGCGTGCCGCCAACGGTAGGGTGCTGTCGGTGGATGCGGTGGCGCGCCATTGCGACACCATCAGCTATACCCTGCTTACCGGGGTGCTTCCGAGGGTGCCCCGCCGCTATCTCGGTCTCGGCGCTTAAAGGGGGCAATGACAGCGTTGGCGACGACTCGCCTGCACGGCGTCAGCGGGCGCGGTATGATGCGGCTTTTGATCGAGCGGAGCTTGCATGTCCAAGCGTAACTGGCCCTCTTCCTTTGCCCACCCGCGCTTTTGGCCCGCCTGGCTGGCGATCGGCTTCATGTGGGTGGGTGCCTGGCTGCCGTGGCGGGTGAAGCTGGCAATGGGCAAGGGTATCGGCCTGCTGGCCTGGCACCTGGTTCCCCGTCGCCGACATATCGTCGACACCAACCTGCGGCTCTGTTTTCCCGAGCTGAGTGACGCCCAGCGAGTCAAACTGGCACTCGATACCTTCAAGGCGAACGGCATCGGTATCCTCGAGACCGCCACCGGTTGGTGTCGTGATCCCAGGCACCTGCGGCACCGGGTCACCTACAAGGGGAGGCACCACCTGGAGCAGGCCCAGGCCAGGGGCAAAGGGGTGCTGGTCGTGGGCATTCACTTTTCCACACTGGACCTGGGCGGGGCTCTTCACTCGCTCTATTTCGACTCCGATGCTGTTTATCGCCCACACAACAACCCGTTGTTCGATCGCTTCATGACCCGGGCGCGCAAGGATATTTTTGGCGAGACGATCGATCGGCGCGATCTGCGAGGCATGGTGCGCCGTCTAAAGGAGGGGCATATCGTCTGGTACTCGCCCGATCAGGACTTCGGTCGGGACGTCAGCGTCTTCGCTCCGCTGTTTGGTGTCGAGGCGGCGACCATTCGGCTGACCGCCAAGATAGCCCGGATGACCGGGGCGCCGGTGGTGCCTTTGATGTTCCATCGCAACCCCGACAACCGTACCTACACCATTGAATGCCGCCCGCCGTTGGACGGCTTTCCCAGTGGCGATGAAGTGAGTGACGCGACACAGGTCAATGCTTTCATCGAGCAGGCGATAAGTAAGCACCCGGAGCAGTACATGTGGCTGCATCGCCGTTTCAAGACCCGTCCCGCGGGAGAGCCTGGCTTTTATTGAGGCAGGTAGGAGAGGAGTGCGGCGCCCTGTGCCTGTTACACGGGCTGACGGGCGGTAACTTGACGACTCCGCCAGTTGGCGCAAGGCTTAGGGCACCCAGAAGGGATTTTCAGCGCCAATTTTTCGGCGCCAGGAGACGACCAAGGAGGTCACCATGCTTGGCAACGCCATGTTGTTCCTGATCATTGCCATCATCGCGGGTGTACTCGGTTTTACCGGCATCGCCGGTGCGGCCACCACCATCGCCCAGATACTGTTCTTCCTGTTTCTGGTGCTATTCATCGTCTCGCTGATCACCGGCAGACGGCCCTGACGGATACCATCGGAGAAGCCCCCATGACACGAGGCCTCGCCATTCGGCGAGGCCTCGTTGTTTACCCGATGCTGGTCCGGTATCGACGCTCGTGCGCCGTCGAGTCAGGGTCAGGCATCGATACGCTTGTACTTCATGCGATGGGGCGTATCGTTACCGACCCGCTTGCGGTGATCCAGCTCGTAGTCGGTGTAGTTGCCTTCAAAGAAGACCACCTGGGAGTCGCCCTCGAAGGCGAGTACATGGGTGGCGATCCGGTCGAGGAACCAGCGGTCGTGGGAGATCACCAGGGCGCAGCCCGGGAAGGCGAGCAGGGCCTCTTCCAGGGCGCGCAGGGTCTCGATATCCAGGTCGTTGGACGGTTCGTCGAGCAGCAGCACGTTGGCACCCTGCTTGAGGGT
>SKVX01000464.1 GCA_007129225.1 Halomonas sp. | reverse complement strand
TGTTTGAACAGTCACTCCAGGACATCAACATGGAGCCGGGCGCCATCGTCACGGCCACTGTTGTCGACATCGAAGGTGACTGGGTCACCGTCAATGCCGGCCTGAAGTCCGAAGGACAGATTCCCGTGGCTCAGTTCCGCGACGAAAGTGGCGAACTGAACATTGCGATCGGCGACGAAGTCAGCGTCGCCCTGGAAGCCGTCGAAGACGGTTTCGGCGAGACGCGCCTGTCTCGCGAGAAGGCCAAGCGTGCCGAAGCCTGGAAGGTGCTGGAAGCGGCCTTCGAGAAGGAAGAGATCGTCAAGGGCGTGATCAACGGCAAGGTGAAAGGCGGTTTTACCGTCGATATCGATTCCATTCGTGCCTTCCTGCCGGGTTCCCTGGTGGACGTGCGTCCGGTGCGCGACACCACGCACCTGGAGCACAAGGAACTCGACTTCAAGGTCATCAAGCTCGATCCGAAGCGCAACAACGTCGTGGTTTCCCGCCGCGCCGTTCTCGAAGCCGAGAACAGTGCCGAGCGTGAAGCCCTGCTGGCTACCCTGCAGGAAGGCCAGCAGATCATGGGTATCGTTAAGAACCTGACCGACTACGGCGCCTTCGTCGATCTGGGCGGCGTCGATGGCCTGCTCCACATCACCGACATGGCCTGGAAGCGCATCAAGCATCCGAGCGAAATCGTGGCCGTGGGCGACGAGATCAACGTCAAGGTGCTCAAGTTCGACCGCGAGCGCAACCGTGTCTCCCTGGGCCTGAAGCAGCTGGGCGAAGATCCCTGGGTCAACATCAAGGATCGCTACCCCGAGAGCACCGTGGTCACGGCTCGCGTCACCAACCTTACCGACTACGGCTGCTTCGCCGAGCTGGAAGAGGGTGTCGAGGGTCTGGTTCACGTCTCCGAAATGGACTGGACCAACAAGAACATCCATCCTTCCAAGGTCGTCAACATCGGCGACGAAGTGGATGTCATGATCCTGGATATCGACGAAGAGCGTCGTCGTATCTCCCTGGGTATCAAGCAGTGCACTGCAAACCCGTGGGAAACCTTCAACGCCCAGTACAACAAGGGCGACCGGGTCTCCGGTACCATCAAGTCGATCACCGACTTCGGTATCTTCATCGGCCTGGAAGGCGGCATCGACGGCCTGGTTCACCTCTCCGACCTCTCCTGGTCCGAGACCGGTGAAGAAGCCGTGCGTCGCTTCAAGAAGGGCGACGAAGCCGAGGCCGTCATTCTCTCCATCGATCCGGAGCGCGAGCGCATTTCGCTGGGTATCAAGCAGCTCGATTCCGACCCGGTGGCCGAGTACCTGTCGGTCAACGACAAGGGCTCCATCGTCTCCGGTCGTGTGGTCGAAGTCGATGCCAAGGAAGCCCACGTCGAGCTGGCGACCGATGTCGTTGCCATCCTCAAGGCTTCCGAGATCAGCGCCGACCGCGTCGAAGATGCCCGCAACGTGCTGAGCGAAGGCGATACCGTCGAAGCCCGCATCGTCAGCGTCGATCGCAAGAACCGTGCGATCAGCCTCTCGATCAAGGCCAAGGATCAGGACGACACCCGTCAGAACCTGAAGAAGCTGCGTGAAGAGGCTCCCGAAGCTGGTGGTCCGACCACCATCGGCGATCTGATCAAGCAGCAGATGGGTCAGGACTGATCCCCTCGGCCCCGATCATTCGGGGCCGTCAGGAACGGTTCACAAGAACGCCGCCCCGGCACGCCGGGGCGGCGTTCTTTTTTTGGTTCATCGCATTTTGGCGTGAACCTGCTCTGCATAGGCTGCATTGCGGAAGGGGGCTCGACGACAGCGACGCAGGCGCTCCTTGTGTCCTTCGGCCTCCAGTCGCCGATGCGTCGGACCGGATCTGAAGACACTCCTACAGCGCGGCCATGATTTCCCTTGCCGTTTACGCCAACGTGTGAAGATCCTTTTTTTGGCATGCAGCCGCGCTGTTGGAGGACGGCTCCGCCGCACGACTGTGGCCGAAGGCTGCCGGGGTTGAAGCGTGTTCGGCTCTTCGCCACGGCACATTACGCAACGACGGTAGCTTGAAAGGGGGCAGGGGGGTAACCTGCAACTCTTAGGTGAATGACCAGCGTCAATCCGGAGTCCAGGGAGCCGCCATGGCCACCATTGAACACAATGCGATACTCAGGGCCTCGCCGGAGCGCGTCTTTGCGCTTCTGGAGCGGGTAGAAGACTTCGTCGAGTACTCCGACATGATCCAGGCGATCGAACCGCTGGGCGGCGATCGTTACCGCTGGCACCTTCGTGCAGTGGGCATGGATTGGACCTTCGATGTGGAAATCACCAAGAAGCAACCACCCGAGACACTGGCCTGGGAATCCCTGGAGGGGGTGCGCAACCAGGGCTGCTATCAGCTGACGCCGGTGGCTGAAGGCACCCGGGTAGCACTCACCGTCACCTATGCCATTCGCAACCGCATGGTAGAGAAAGCGGTGACGCGTGCCGCCAGACCGCTGGTCAACAAGGTCAGCCGTCAAATTCTCGAGCGCGTGGAAGCCAAATTGTGATTCAATCGAATCGACGAGGCCGTCGGCCTCATTCGAGGACACTTCGATGGTCAAGGGGCTGTTTTGGTGTTTGACCCTGCTGGTGCTCCAGCTAGGGCTGCTGCGTTACGTGGACCTGCGTGTCGCGGCCATGCCGCGATTGGAAGATGCGCCGGAAGCCTCTCCCGACAATGTGTCGCCAATGGGCCGGGAGGGTGAGCTCGACGCGTGACCCGCGCAGTGTCGCATGGCACCATATGGCCTTTTCCAAGGTCGAGTGAGACAAGCTGATGCAGCAAGACACCTCATTGCGCCGACGGTGGCGTCTGGTCGCCGTCGGTGCAAGCCTGCTCATGGCCGGTTATCTGTGGATATGGCACTCGCCCGACCTTATCGCCATCAAGCATTGGGCCGAAGAGGCTTCCCACCATCCGCTGACGATCATCAGCGTCATCGCCATCATGGCCGTCACCCTGGCCTTTGGCTTGCCTGGCAGCATCGGGCTATGGCTGATCGCTCCCTTCTATCCGCCACAGGTGGCCACCCCCATGCTGATCCTTGGCAGCGTTGGTGGCGCGCTGGGTGCCTATCACTTGGCCGCCAGGGTGGGCGAGCACTGGAACCCCAAGGGCCTGACCCGCAAGATCATGCGTATGCTGGAGAAGCGCAGCGACTTTCTCACCCAGTGCGCCCTGCGTGTGCTGCCGGGGTTTCCGCATTCAGTGATCAATTTCGCCGCCGGGTTGCGTCGCCTGCCGCTGCGCACCTTCGTGGTCGCCGCCGTGGTGGGGCTCGGCATCAAGTGGGCGGTCTACGCCAGCGCCATCCATAGCACGCTGGAGGCCGTGGGGAGGGGGGAAAATGCCATCAGTGCGGATATCGTGCTGCCGCTGGTGGCGCTGGCCCTGCTGTTGCTGGTCGGCGCCTGGATGCGGCGTCGGGTGGAAGAGGGCCGGGGCGTTTAGCCAGCCTAGTCTCGATTGGGTTCTCTGTAATGCGCCACGCCGTCACGCCCATCATGCTTGACGCCATACATGGCCTTGTCGGCGGCATCGACCATGGCGCTGACGGTGTCGAACTCGCTATCCTCCAGTGACGCGATACCGATGGAAGCGGTCACGTGCAGGGGGTCACCCTCGGTTTGAGCCAGGGGTTGCGAAGCCAGGTAGTGGCGGATGCGGTCGCCCAGCCGGCTGGCCTGATCCCGGCGGGTATTGGGCATGATCACCAGGAACTCCTCACCGCCATAGCGGCCGGCGATATCATCTTCCCGAACCATGCTTTCCAGCGCGGAGGCGAAGCGAATCAACACTTCGTCGCCGAAGCGGTGGCCATAGAGGTCATTGATGCGCTTGAAGTGGTCCAGGTCGATGAACATGACGGACAGTGGTCGTTTGCCCAGCTGTGCATTGTCAAAGTGCTGGACCAGCAACTTCTCCAACCAGGGCCGGTTGGCCAGCCGGGTCAGGTGATCCGTGCGGTGCTGTTCGTCAAGTTCGTCATGGCGGGCCAGCAGCGCCTCCAACTCATGACGCTGTTCTGCAAGCCGCTGATTGAGGAGCAGGTTCTGTTCGAAGAGCAGTTCCTTGGCTTCGGCCAGCAGTAGCGTACTGTTGATGTCCGGGGGGCAGGTGATCTCGAACAGCTTGGCCAGTGTGGGCAGGCGTTGCTGAAGGTCCTCCAGCACGGAGACCAGCATGGCGATATCCAGCGATTCCAGCAGCGCCAGCTGTCGCAGCAGGTCGCTGAAGGCCGCTGCCGGCGAGTGGGCCAGCCAGCCGTCGGCGATGCGACAGGATAGGCGCAGGCAAAGCTGCTTCGGGTTGCCATCCTCCAGGGGGCCGTGGCTCTCGGCGATCCCGGCTGCCATGGGTGCGGGCACACCCCAACTGAGGGCAAGCCAGGCGCCCACCAGTGAGTGATCGCAGCCATAGAGCCGATGCTCGGTCTCGCGCAACTTGTCGTGGTTGCGCAGGCTGGGGACATGGTTGGCGTAGCGACTGGTGTCCACGGCTTCCAGCGCCAGGATACCGATATCCTGGATCAGTGCCGTGGTGAACAGCTGGCCCGCCTCTTGCGGGCAGAGTTGGTTGGCAAGCTGCTGGGCGGCCAGGGCGGCGATGATGGACCGCTGCCACAGATAGTCGTAATCGAGGGCATCGCTCGCCCCGGGGCGGGGAAGACCGAAGCTCATGGCCGCGGCCAGGGTGGCATCCAGGCCGAGGCGCGAAACGGCATCGTGACAGGTGACGACCCGATTGCCGCTGCGAGAAAAGTAGGCGCTGTTGGCCATCGACAGCAACCTGAGCGTCAGGGCCGGATCCTGCTGGATTGCCGTGGCGAAGTCGGCAAGACAGGGTTCCGGTGCCCGGGCCAGGCCGATCACCCGGGCCGCGGCGGCGGGCAGGCTTGGCAGCGTTCGACAGTCGCCCAGGCGCAGGCGCAGGGTGTCGGGAAGCGGCGGAAGTGAAGGAGTTGTCAGGCCAATAGCGCCATCGGATTCGCTGGTCGACATCCTATCGGTTGGCATGATGACTCCTAGATTTTAAACGGCTGTTTGTTATTTTTCTTAAGTTAACATAATCAAAAGGTCAAGTAATTTACTTTTTCCGCAGCGAGGCGTCCAGGTGATCGACCACTTCGGCCCAGTCGGCGTCCTCCTCCAGCGCATCATGAATGAAGGCCGCCTGGGATTCGCTCCAGAAGGGCGCTTCGTGCAGTTGCATGGTCTCGGGCAGCGGGGCGTGGCGCTCGATGAAGTCCCTGATGGAGGCATCATCGGCAGGAAGGCCCAGCTGCTCGAAGAGCTCGGCAAAGTGGTGAACAGGCTTTTCCATGGTTTATCCCTAGCTAAACGATATGCAAACGAAGAGTACCAAAACAGTAGCCGGCTTGGGCACCGCTGATGCTGCACACTTCAACGCTAACGGGGGAATGTTAGTGATTCATCAACGCTCACCCACCAGCGCTGTCAGAAAGCGTCGCCTGCGTTCGCGGTCATCCAGGGGCTGTGCCAGCAGGTGGACCAGCTTGGTCAGCGCCGCTTCGGGTGTCATGGCGTCCCCCGAGAGTACACCGGCCTCGGCCAGTCCCTGGCCGGCGGCGTATTGACCGATGGCGATACCGCCATGGGGGCACTGGGTGACTGCCGCCAACAGCTTCCCTTCACCCGTGGCCTTGGCCAGCACCCCCAACAGTGCCGGGTCCTCCGGCGCATTGCCACCGCCCCACACTTCCAGCAGCGCCCCTTGTACCCGCTCATCCTCGAGCCAGCTCGCCAACTGCCAGGCCTGAATGCCCGGCCATAGGACGATGCGGGCCACGCCGCCGGCCGCCAGCGCGGCATAGTCAGGCAGCTCGAAGCGTGGGGCGCCACGCTGCTGCACCTCGAGTCCACGGCTGGGGTAGAGCACGGTGTCATCGCCGACCCGTTCCCCCAGCAGGGGATAGTTGGGGCTGGCAAAGGCATCGGTGGCTTCGCTATGTCGCTTGCGGGTGCGCACCCCGCGAAACAGCTTGTCGGCGAAGGCCACGGCCACTTCCTGCAGTCGGGGCTCGGTGGCGAAGCGAAGGGCCAGCTCCACGTTGGCCAGGGAATCGCTGTCCTGCGCTTCGAGCGGCTGCATGGCGCCGGTAATGATCACCGGGCGGTCCAGGCCCTGGAGCTGGTAGGCAAGGCTAGCGGCTGTCCATGCCAGGGTATCGGTGCCATGGAGCACCACCACGCCGGCGTA
>SKVX01000248.1 GCA_007129225.1 Halomonas sp. | reverse complement strand
TGGAGTGCAAGAAGGCTCTCACCGAGGCCGATGGTGACATCGAGGTCGCCATCGAGAACCTGCGCAAGAGCTCCGGTCTCAAGGCCGCCAAGAAGGCCGGCCGCACCGCCGCCGAAGGCGCCGTGGTGACCCGTGTCGCCGAAGACGGCAGCTACGGCGTGGTGGTGGAGATCAACTCCGAGACCGACTTCGTCGCCCGTGACGACAACTTCAAGGCCTTCGCCGACAAGATCGCCGACGCCTTCTTCTCCGCCAAGAGCGAGGACGTGGCAGCGGTGATGAGCGGCGAGCTCGAGACCGTTCGCGAGCAGCTGGTACAGAAGATCGGCGAGAACATCAGCGTGCGTCGCTGTGCCGTCGTCGAGGCAGCCGAAGGTGGGCTGGTTGGCGAATACGTCCACGGTGGCCGCATCGGCGTGCTGACCGAGCTCAAGGGCGGCAATACCGAGGTGGCCAAGGATGTCGCCATGCACGTGGCGGCGATCAATCCGTCCGTGGCGCGCCCCGAGGACATGCCCCAGGAAGAACTCGACAAGGAAAAGGCGATCATCCTGGCCCAGCCCGACATGGCCGGCAAGCCTGAGCAGATCGCCGAAAAGATGGTCGAAGGCCGCCTGAAGAAGTACCTGGCCGAGAACAGCCTGACCGAGCAACCTTTCGTCAAGGATCCGAACCAGAGTGTGGCCGAGTTCGTCAAGGCCGCGGGTGGTGAGGTTCTCGGTTTCATCCGCTTCGAGGTGGGTGAGGGCATCGAGAAGGAAGAGGTCGATTTTGCCAAGGAAGTCATGGAACAGGCTGGCCGCAGCTAAGGTCAGAGTTTCCAGTTCGAGGAACGGCGTGCGCGCGAGCGCACGCCTTCTCGTATCCGGCCGCCGCGTCGGCCGTCGTAGAATTGCTGCATCCCCTTGCGCCCAGGAGAGTTGCCATGCCCACAACCGAACAGGTCGATAGCACCGTCCAGCCCCGCTCCGACAAGTCCCGCAGTGACAAATCCAAGTACAAGCGCATCCTGCTCAAGCTCTCCGGCGAGGCCCTGATGGGCGAACACGAATTCGGGATCGACCCCAAGGTGCTCGACCGCATGGCGCTGGAGATCGGGCAGCTGGTCGGCATCGGCGTGCAGGTGGGCATCGTGGTCGGTGGGGGCAACCTGTTCCGGGGCGCCGCACTCAACGAGGCCGGCATGGACCGCGTCACCGGTGATCACATGGGTATGCTGGCTACGGTGATGAACGCCCTGGCCATGCGCGACGCCCTGGAGCGCTCCAATATCCGCTCGCGGGTCATGTCGGCCATTCCCATGAGCGGGGTGGTGGAGCACTACGACAGACGCACCGCCATTCGCTACCTGACGTCCGGAGACGTGGTATTGTTTTCCGCCGGAACCGGTAACCCGTTCTTCACCACCGATTCGGCGGCCTGCCTGCGCGGGATCGAGATCGATGCCGACGTGGTGGTCAAGGCCACCAAGGTGGACGGGGTCTACGACAAGGATCCGGTCAAGCATGCCGATGCGATCAAGTACGACATGCTGAGCTATGACGATGCGCTCGACCAGAAACTCGGCATCATGGATTTGACCGCCATCTGCCTGGTGCGGGACCATAACATGCCGGTTCGCGTATTCAACATGAACAAGCCGGGCGCCCTGCTGAACCTGGTGATGGGCGGCAAGGAAGGCACGCTGATAGACAGAGGTTGACACTGTGATCGATGACATCAAGAAAGATGCTGAAAGCCGAATGAAGAAGAGCCTCGAGGCCCTTCATGGCAACTTCAACAAGATCCGTACCGGGCGTGCTCACTCCAGCATCCTCGACTCGGTGACGGTGGACTATTACGGTAGCCAGGTGCCGCTGAGCCAGGTGGCCTCGGTCAACGTGGAAGACGCCCGTACGCTGAGTATCGTGCCGTGGGAACAGGGCATGGTGGCCAAGATCGAGAAGGCGATCATGACCTCCGATCTGGGCCTGAATCCCGCCAGCGCCGGTACCGTGATTCGCGTGCCGATGCCGATGCTCACCGAGGAGACGCGCAAGGGCTACATCAAGCAGGCGCGTGCCGAGGCCGAGCATGCCCGCGTGGCGGTTCGCAATGTGCGTCGCGATGCCAATGGCGAGTTCAAGTCCCTGCTCAAGGAGAAGGAGATCTCCGAGGATGAGCAGCATCGGGGTGAAGAGGCCATCCAGAAGCTGACCGACAAGTACATTGCAGAGATCGACAAGCTGTTGGAAACGAAGGAACATGACCTGATGCAGGTCTGAGGAGCGTCGGGCGGATCGCCTCGCCGAGGGGCTTCCGCCTGGCCCCGTTCATTCCATTGCGAGACATCATGACGTCAGCGCAGACCCCAGAATCCCAGGTGCCGCCGTGTGCACCGGGTGGAGACGTGCCGCGACATGTGGCGATTATCATGGATGGCAACAATCGCTGGGCGCGAGCGCGGGGGCTCTCCGGCGTGCGCGGC
Source organism: Halomonas sp. (assembly GCA_007129225.1). Classification (GTDB taxonomy): domain Bacteria; phylum Pseudomonadota; class Gammaproteobacteria; order Pseudomonadales; family Halomonadaceae; genus Halomonas. The sequence continues at coordinate 3,783 of SKVX01000248.1, read as the reverse complement.
CATCGTGCCGGTGTCGAGGCCGTGCGCGCGGTGATCCGTCGTGCCGCGGAGCGCGGCGTGGAAACACTGACCCTGTTTGCCTTTTCCAGCGAGAACTGGCGGCGTCCCGAAGCCGAAGTGCGTGCCCTGATGGAGCTGTTCCTGATCGCCCTCAAGCGTGAAGTGAAAAAGCTCCACGCCAACGGTATCCGGCTATCGGTGATCGGCGACCGTTCCGCCTTCTCTGCGTCGATTCAGAAGTACATCGTCCGGGCCGAGGCGTTGACTCGGGATAATACCCGCATGCACCTGGTGGTCGCCGCCAACTATGGCGGGCATTGGGACATTACCGGGGCCGCCCGCCGTCTTGCCGAGCGCGCCGTCGCGGGTGAGCTCGAGCCCGCCACCATCACCGAGAAGAGCGTGCAGGATGAGCTCTGCCTGGCCCAGGAGGCCCCGGTGGATCTCTGCATTCGCACCAGCGGCGAGCAGCGCATCTCCAATTTCCTGCTGTGGCAGATGGCCTATGCCGAGCTCTACTTCACGCCACTGCTGTGGCCCGACTTCGATGGTGCGGCGCTTGACCTGGCCATCGATGACTTTCGCCGAAGGCAACGCCGCTTCGGCATGACCGACGAGCAGATCGAGGCCCAAGGTGCTTAGACAGCGAATTATCACTGCGGCCTGGCTGGCGCCACTGATGCTGGCAGGCCTGTTCGGCCTGCAGGGTGACGCTTTTGCCGCCTTTACGGCCGCCATCGTGCTGCTGGCGGCCTGGGAGTGGACCAATCTTGCCGGGGTCACGGAGCCGAACCAGCGTCTGGCCCTGGTGGCTGGCCTGGCCGTAGCCATGCTGCTGCTCTGGGCGACAGGTGCCATGCTGGCCGTCTGGCCACTATGGCTGGCGCTGGTGGGGTGGCTGGCCAATCTGTACTGGGTGATCCACTACCCCGCCAAGGGAGAGCAGTGGCAGTCGACGCTGCGGCGGCTGGCCATGGGAGTGTGGGTGCTGCTGCCGGCCTGGGTCGGCTTCAATATCTTGCGCGAGGCCGGCGCGATATGGCTGCTCTTCGTGCTGTTGCTGGTCTGGGGCGCCGATATCGGGGCCTATTTCTCCGGCCGCGCCTGGGGGCGGCGCAAGCTCGCGCCCCGGGTCAGTCCCGGCAAGTCCTGGGAGGGGGTTTTCGGTGGGCTTGTCGTCACCTTTCTGCTGGCGCTGGTGTTCGCCGCCTGGCAGGGCCTGGGCGTGGCCGGTGGTTTGGCCTTGGTCCTCGCTACCGCGGCGGTGACCCTGGTGTCGGTGCTGGGTGACCTGGTGGAGAGCATGCTCAAGCGTTACCGGGGCATCAAGGACTCCAGCAATCTCCTGCCCGGTCATGGCGGTGTCCTGGACCGCATCGACAGCCTCACGGCGGCCGTGCCGCTGTTTGCGCTGCTCTCTCTCGGGGTTCTGTAAGTGCTGGCTGTCACGGTACTCGGCGCGACCGGCTCGATCGGTACCAGCACGCTGGATGTGATCGCCCGCCATCCCGAGCGCTACCGGGTTCACGCCCTGACGGCCCATCGCTCCCGCGAGGCACTGCTGGCCCAGTGCCGGCGCCACCGGCCGAGGGTGGCGGTGCTGGACGGGGAGGAGGATGCGGCCTGGCTGCGCCGGGAGCTTGCCGAGGCCGGGCTGAAAACGGAGGTCCGTAGCGGCGTCGAGGCGCTGGTCGAGGTTGTTGAGACTGGTGAGGTGGACGTGGTGATGGCCGCCATCGTCGGTGCCGCCGGGCTGCTGCCGACGCTGGCGGCGGTGCGTGCCGCCAAGCGAGTACTGCTGGCCAACAAGGAGGCGCTGGTGATGTCCGGCGCCCTGTTCATGGACGCGGTGGCCCGGCATGGCGCCCTGCTTCTGCCCATCGATTCCGAACATAATGCCATCTACCAGTGTCTACCTCAGGAGCATCGTGGTGGCCTGGCAAGGCACGGTGTCACCCAGTTGCTGCTGACCGCGTCCGGCGGGCCCTTTCGCGGCTGGTCTTCGGAGGCGCTGTCGACGGTCACGCCGGCCCAGGCCTGCGCCCACCCCAACTGGTCCATGGGGCGCAAGATTTCCGTGGACAGTGCCACCCTGATGAACAAGGGCCTGGAGCTGATCGAGGCGTGCTGGCTGTTCGATGCGCGCCCGGAGCAGGTAAGGGTAGTGGTGCATCCCCAGAGCGTGATCCACTCCATGGCAGCCTACAGCGATGGGTCGGTGCTGGCGCAGTTGGGCAACCCCGACATGCGCACCCCCATCGCCTACGGGCTGGCCTGGCCGGAGCGGATCGATGCCGGGGTCGAGGCCCTCGACCTGTTCCAGGTCGCACGGCTGGATTTCGAGGCACCGGACGAAGCGGCCTTTCCCTGCCTGCGGCTGGCCCGGGAAGCCATCGAGGCCGGGGGAACGGCGCCGGCGGTGCTCAATGCAGCCAACGAGATCGCGGTCGATGCCTTTCTCGCCGGTCGGCTGGGGTTTAGCGGCATCGCCGAGCTGGTGGAGAGGACGCTGGAGGCGCTGCCTGTGGCGCCGGCCACCGACCTGGAGACAATCCTGGAGGCCAATTCGCAGGCTCGCCACACGGCCAGCGACTGGCTGGAACGTCGTTGAGCCAATCACCGATGGCGACTCTCATCATGATGTTACCTAGAAGGAGGCTGACTTGGGCCTGATCCAGAATGTGCTGGCCGTCATCGTGGTGCTGGGCCTGCTGATTACCTTCCACGAGTACGGGCATTACTGGGTGGCGCGGCGCTGCGGCGTCAAGGTGCTGCGCTTCTCGGTGGGCTTCGGCAAGCCCATCTGGTCCCGCGTCGACCGCAACGGCACCGAGTTCGCCATTGCCGCCATCCCGCTGGGCGGCTATGTCAAGATGCTCGACGAGCGTGAGTCCCCGGTTCCCGACGACCAGCTCGACCAGGCCTTCAATCGCAAGTCGGTGTGGCAGCGCATCGCCATCGTGGCGGCCGGCCCGCTGGCGAACTTCCTGCTCGCCATCGTCGCCTACTGGGCCCTGTTCGTTGCCGGTACCACCACGGTGGCCCCGGTGGTCGGCGATGTGGCCCTCGATTCGCCGGCCGAGCGTGGCGGCCTGCGCAGCGGTCAGGAGATCGTCTCGGTGGAGGGCGATGCGGTACGCTCCTGGGACGACATCAATCTCCGCCTGATCGCCCGTATCGGGGCCAGCGGCGAACTGCTGTTCCAGGCGCGTGGCGATGCCACTGAAGAGGCGCGCGAGTATCGGCTTCCGGTGGAGAACTACCTGGTTCGCCAGGATCCTCCGCAGCCGCTGGCCACCCTGGGCATCACCCCCTGGCAGCCGCCGTTCCCGGCCCGGCTGGGGCAGGTCATCGAGGGAGAAGCGGCCGCCCAGGCCGGGCTTCAGGCCGGCGATGAAGTCCTGGCGGTGAACGGCACGCCGGTCGATGACTGGATGGATTTCGTCAATATCGTGCGCACTAGCCCCGGCGAGAGCCTGGCCCTTGACGTGGCACGCAACGGCGAGCAGCTGAGCCTGACGATGGTGCCCGGCGACAGAGAGCTGGAAAACGGCGTTTCCATCGGCTACGTTGGCGCCGGGGTCGAGAGCGTGGAGTGGCCGGAAGAGTATCGGCGCGAGATCCGCTATGGTCCCGTGGAGGCCCTGGGGCAGGCGGTAGGACGCACCAGTGACATGACGCTCTTGACCCTGGGCGCTATCCGCAAGATGCTGGTGGGGCTGATCTCGCCTTCGAACCTGTCCGGACCCATTACCATCGCCCAGGTGGCCGGTGATACGGCTC
>SKVX01000448.1 GCA_007129225.1 Halomonas sp. | reverse complement strand
CCAGGAAAGGAGGCATCTTGTTCGAGGCTGGGGTGCGTGGCGGTGTCATGCCGGGTAGCGAGCGGTGACGCGAGCGCTGGTTCGTCTGTTGCCGCGTTGGTGGCGCGGCCTGCTGGTCTTGCTGGTCGGCCTTGCCGGGTTGCCGGTTCAGGCTCAGTCACCGGGGCAGGCGCCGCTGCGTGACGAGACGCCCACGGGAACGCTGGGTACGGTGGGTTCCGACACCCTGGCTGGTCTGATGCTGCGCTGGGGTGAGCAGCTGAACCACCGCTATCCCGGTGTGCGCCTGCAGCTCCAGGTCAGCGGTTCCGCCAGTGCCCCTCCCGCGTTGACGGCCGGGACCACGCGGCTGGGCCCCATGTCGCGTCCCATGACCGATGGGGAGCGTGAGGCATTCGTGGCGCGTCACGGCTATCCACCGCTGGAGGTCGAGGTGGCCCGCGATGCCCTGGCGGTAGTGGTGCATCGCCATCATCCACTCGATGTCCTCCCACTGGAGGCGCTCGATGCGATCTTCTCGCTTACCCGTCGCTGTGGCGCCGAGCATGCCATTGATCGCTGGGAACAGCTGGGCCTCGACTTCCCCACCCGACGCATCGAGCTGCATGGCCGCAACCTGGCATCGGGCAGCTATGGCCTGTTCCGCCAGCGGGCGCTGTGCGACGGCCAGTACCGACGCAGGCTGAACGAGCACCCCGGCTCGGCAGCCGTGGTAGCGGCGGTCACCGAAAGCCTCGACGCCATCGGCTATGCCGGGCTCAACCACCTGACCCCCGGGGTCAAGGCACTGGGCCTGGTGGATGAGGAGGGAGCGCTGCACACCCCGGACACCGAGAGCGTGCAACGCGGTGACTATCCGCTGGGGCGCTCGCTCTATCTCTACCTCAACCTCCCCCCGGGTGAAGTGTTGCCGGCGCCGGAGCGGGCCTTTCTCGATCTGGTGCTTTCCCCGCAGGGGCAGGAGACGGTAACGTCCCTGGGTTTCGTGGCCCTGCCCGAAGCGACAGTGGTACGCCAGCGGCTAGACCTCGGCCTGGCGCCGTGAGCTTGTCATCCAATTGTCATCAAGCCGTTATATTCTCCTGCTCATGACCAAGCCCTTTCCCGCTTCTCCTGCACACCGGTCTCCGCGGCGCCATCTGCTCGATCGCCTGGCGACGGGGCTGATCGCGGCGGGGGGTATCGGTGTGATCCTAGCGGTGCTGGCCATCGGCGCCTTCCTGGCAATCGAGGTGGTGCCGTCACTATTCAGCGGCGCACTTGGCCAGGAGCAGATCACCCTGTCGCTGTCGCCGCTGGCCTGGGGCACATTGAAGGCGGCTTTCTGGGCGCTGGTATTCGCCGTCCCCATGGCGCTGGGGGCGGCCATTCATTCCGCCGTGTATATGTCTCCACGGCTGCGCAGCCGGATCAAGCCCACACTGGAGCTGATGGAAGCCCTGCCCGGGGTGGTCATCGGCTTCGTGGCGGGCCTGGTGTTGGCCCCCTGGGTGGAGCGCCACCTGGCCGGGGCCTTCGCCCTGCTGCTGATGATGCCGCTGGCTATCCTGTTGGCGGCTGGCGTTTGGCGACGGCTGAGCCCGGCACTGCGCCAGCTATTGCCGCTGGCCTGGGCCGGGCTATGGCTGGTGCCCTGGCTAGCCATGCTGGGGCTGGCGGCGCTGGAACTGGCGCCCTGGCTGGAAGCGTGGTTCTTCGCCGGTGACCTGCGCGGCTGGCTGGATGCCGAGCTGGGCATCGACTATGCCAGTCGTAATGCCCTGATCGTCGGCCTGGCCATGGGCTTTGCGGTGATGCCCAGTGTCTACGCCCTGGCGGAAGACGCCCTGTCGGGGGTGCCGAGCAGCCTGGGCGAGGGCGCCCAGGCCATGGGGGCAACCCGGTGGCAGACCCTGTGGAAGGTGGTGCTGCCGGCGGCGGCGCCTGGCGTTTTCGCCGCCGTGATGATCGGCGCGGGCCGAGCCGTGGGCGAGACAATGATCGTCCTGATGGCCAGCGGTAATACCGCGCTGATTAGCCTCAGCCCGCTGGAGGGGATGCGCTCCATGGCGGCGGGCATCGCCATCGAATTGCCCGAGGCGGTGCCGGGCAGCGATAGCTACCGGCTGCTGATCCTGGCGGCACTGCTGCTGTTCCTGTTCACCTTCCTGGTCAATACCCTGGCCGAGGTGGTGCGCAGCCGGCTGCGGCGCCGCTATCGTCGGCTGGGAGATCTGTAATGAGTCCGGCCGCGGTGACGGGGCGCGCCCGGCTGCCACGGGGCGAGGGGGCCTGGGCCTGGCTGGCCGCCGGCAGCGTGGCCCTGTCGCTGCTGCTGCTCGGGGGGCTGCTGACGCTGATCGCCGTGCGCGGCCTCGCACACTTCTGGCCAGCATCAGTGTCGCTGGTGGAACTCGACGATGGCCAGGTGTTCGCGGGCCGTGCGGTGCGCGAACTGCCGCTGCCGGCAGCGGATGGCGCAAGCGGGGGCAGGGAGCGGCTCTACTTTACCGGCAATCGCGATCTCGACGGCCATGTCTGGCAGTGGGTGGAGGTCGACCGCATCGTCGAAAGCGACCGCCCCCGTGAGCTTGTGGTCATGGAACGTCTGCGCCATGGTGACTTCATCGGCCGCCTGGTCGACGTGGGACCTGCGGGGCAGACAGGGGCTCGGACAGCCGAAGGCGGCGAAGTGGCCTGGGCAGCGCTCCAGGCGCGCCTGGCCGCGGTCGGTGCGCTGCGTGGCGAGCGCGATGACCTCCAGCACGGCGTGATCCAGCCGCTGGTGCGTCGGCTGGAGAACGAGCCCGATGACAGGGCGGCACAGCGGAGGCTGGCCGAGGCCCACGAGCGGATACGTGAGCTTCAGGAGAGCATGCGGAGGGATGTGGTCGTGCTGGAGAGCGCCGATGGCCGGCGACTGCTCCTGACCCTGGACGAGGTGCTCAGGGCCTGGCGGCCCAATGCCATGCCGCTGCCGGAAAAGATCGGCGCCTGGTCGCGGGGCGTATGGCGCTTTCTTTCCGAGGGGCCGCGGGCGGCGAATACCGCCGGCGGCGTGTGGCCGGCAATCTTCGGTACCGTGCTGATGGTGATGCTGATGTCGCTGCTGGTCACGCCTTTCGGCGTGCTGGCGGCGGTCTACCTCAACGAGGTGGCCCACCAGGGCCGACTGACGAACTGGGTACGCATCGCGGTACGCAACCTGGCCGGTGTGCCCTCCATCGTCTATGGCGTGTTTGGCCTCGGGGTCTTCGTCTACGGTATCGGTGGATCGATCGACGAATGGTTCTTCAGCGATGAGCTGCCGTCGCCCACCTTCGGCACCGGGGGCCTGCTGTGGGCCTCGCTGACCCTGGCGCTGCTGACCCTGCCGGTGGTGATCGTGGCCACCGAAGAGGGGCTGGTTCGGATTCCCGACCACCAGCGGGAGGGGGCGCTGGCGCTGGGAGCCACGCGTCTTGAGATGCTGACCCGGGTGGTACTGCCCATGGCCGTACCCGCCATGCTGACCGGCATGATCCTGGCCGTCGCCCGTGCCGCCGGCGAAGTGGCGCCGCTGATGCTGGTGGGTGTCGCCAAGCTGGCGCCACAGGTGCCGGTGGACGGCGAATTTCCCTTCCTGCACCTTGATCGCAAGTTCATGCATCTGGGTTATCACGTCTACGATACCGCGTTCCATGGCGACGATATCCAAGCGGCCATGCCGGTGGTCTATGCCACGGCGCTGCTGCTGGTTCTGGTGGTGGTGGTGCTTAACCTGACTGCAATATTTCTGCGCCATTATTTCAGGGCGCGTCACGGTGCGCTGTCGCGCCACTGACGGAGGATAGAGCCAAGCGATGCCCGAACTGCCGCTCTCACAGCCAAGCCATCGATCGGATGCCGGTCGCCTGGATTCGGATCGCCCCAACACAGCGGGGCCGATCATCGACTTCGCCCCCGACGTCAGCTGTCTCGATGTCGAGGGGTTGAGCCTGGCCTACGGCGGCAAGCCGGCGCTTCTCGACCTGACCCTGCGGGTGCCGCGGCACCGGGTCACGGCCTTCATCGGACCCTCCGGCTGCGGCAAGTCGACCCTGCTGCGGGCCCTGAATCGGCTACACGACCTCAACGAGGCGGTGAGTCGGCAGGGCAGCATCCGCCTGGAAGGACAGGAGATCCATGCACCCGAGGTGGCGGTGGACGAGCTGCGGCGCCGGGTGGGTATGGTGTTCCAGGCACCCAACCCGTTTCCCATGTCGATCTACGAGAACGTGGCATTCGGACTCCGGCTGCAGGGCGGCCTGACGCGGCGGCGGATGAACGACATCGTCGAGTGGGCGTTGGAGGCGGCGGCGCTGTGGGATGAGGTGAAGGATCGCCTGCGTGCCTCGGCCTGGTCGCTCTCCATCGGCCAGCAGCAGCGCCTGGTGATCGCCAGGACCCTGGCCGTTCGCCCCGAGGTTCTGCTGCTCGACGAGCCGGCCTCGGCGCTGGACCCGATCTCGACGCTGAAGATCGAGGAGCTGATTCGCAGCCTGAAGTCGCAGCTGACCCTGGTGCTGGTCACCCACAACATGCAGCAGGCGGCGCGGGTTTCGGACTACACCGCCTTCCTCCACGACGGTGAGCTGGTGGAGTACGCCCCCACGGCCAGCCTGTTCACCAACCCGCGCCTGGCGCGCACCGAAAACTATATCACCGGCCGCATGGCCTGACGGTCACCAGGAGAGTCACATGGACATCACCAGCGACACCCATAGCCAGCATATCTCCCGGCAGTTCAATCAGGAGCTGGAGGAGCTCAAGACCCACCTGATGACCATGGGGGGCTTGGTAGAAAACCAGGTTCTGGAGGCGGTCAGGGCCCTGCTCGAGGGCGACAGCCGGCTGGCCGAGAAGGTCCGCGACAGAGATCGCCAGGTCAACGACATGCAGCTCAAGATCGACGACGAGTGTACCCGGGTGCTGGCGCGCCGGCAGCCGGCGGCGTCGGACCTGCGCCTGGTACTGGCGGTGATCCGTGCCACGGCGGACCTGGAGCGGATCGGCGACGAAGCGAGCAAGATCGCCCGCAACGCCCTGAGCCTGATCGAGAGCGGCACCACCGTGCGCGGACTGGTGGAAGTGCGCCATATCAGCGAGCACGTGCGCAAGATGCTGCGTGATGCGCTGACGGCCTTCGCCCGTTTCGATACCGAGCTGGCGCTGCAGGTGGTGCGGGAGGACGAGGCGGTGGACGACGAATACGGCAGCGCCATGCGATCGCTGATGACCTTCATGATGGAGGACAACCGCGCCATCGGTCCGGTGCTAAGCGTGATGTGGATACTGCGTGCCCTGGAGCGTGTCGGTGATCATGCCGACAACCTGGCGGAGTACGTCATCTACCTGGTCAAGGGGCTGGATATTCGTCACATGGACCCGGACCAGATCGATGAGGATGCGCTCAAGCGTCGTGGTTGAGGCGCCGTGAGACCAGCCGCCCTTCGGGAAAGACGCAGCGGAACAGCGCCCCCTGGCCGGGGCGCGTATCGATCTCCAGGTTGGCGTCGTGGCGCAGCAGCACATGCTTGACGATGGCCAGCCCCAGGCCGGTGCCGCCGGTGGCGGTACTTCTGCCCTTGTCGACCCGGTAGAAGCGCTCGGTGAGCCGGGGCACATGCTCCGGGTCGATGCCGTCGCCGTTGTCTTCTACCTCGATACAGGCACCTGGGCCGCACGCCTTCCAGCGCAGGACGATCTGGCTGCCTGCCGGGGTGTAGCGCACGGCGTTGTAGGCCAGATTCGATACCGCACTGCGTATCTCCTGTTCGCTGCCGAGCAGCGGCCGCTGCTCGTCGATTTCCACCGATATCCGCTGCTGGCCGTTGGCTAGCGCTGCGGCATCGTGGCGGACGCTCTCGAGCAGCTCGCTCATGTCCAGCGGCGCGTGGTCGTCACCGCTCTGCTCGAGCTCCAGTCGTGACAGCAGCAGCAGGTCGTTGACCAGGCTCTGCATGCGCGTGGTCTGCCCCTGCATCTGGGCGAGGCTGTGGGCGAGGCGGGGTGGCAGCTGGTCGGCGTTGTCGGCGTAGGTCTCGAGATAGCCGGCCAGCACGGTCAGCGGGGTCCTCAGTTCGTGAGAGACGTTGGCGACGAAGTCGCGCCGCATCTGCTCCAGGCGATGCAGGCGCGTGATGTCCCGCGCCATCAACAGGCGCTCGTCGTCACCGTAGAGGGTGATCTGGATCTGCAGGACCATCCGCTCGTCGATGGGCGAGGGAAGCGTCAGGGGGTCACGGTAGTCGCGGGCATTGAAGTAGGCGACGAAGCGCGGATCGCGCACCAGGT
>SKVX01000173.1 GCA_007129225.1 Halomonas sp. | reverse complement strand
GCGACACAAATGGCCCGTTCACCAAGGCGGGTACCCGCTGAACGCGGACACTCGACACAAACTTCGCTGTTACGGAACCTTACTCGTCGTCGCCTCTCGAATCGAATAGCGTCACCCATCAACCCTGGCACGCTCATCCCTGACAGCACCGCGGCAAGGAGGCTCCATGCCCCGTTCACTTCTCTCCACCTGCCTGTTTGCAGGCGCACTGGTCGCCATGACTCCGTTCAGCGCCATGGCCGTACACGCCGATGACATTCGCTCGCGACTCGATGTTCAGGCCGAGGCCCAGCTGGAAGTGGTGCCTGACCGCGCCACGCTCAATGCCCGACTCTGGGAGCGAACTCCGGCCGTCGCCCGGGACGAGGAATCCACTTCCGACCCCGACGAATTGAAAGAAGCTCGCTACCGGCTGGAGGAGCGTGCCGCCGTGCTGATTCGCACTCTGGAAGAAGCAGGCGTCGAGCGTGATGCCATCACTGCCGGCTCATTGAACGTGCAACCCGAATACCTCCCCGGTGCCAGAACCAGCGAAGGGGGGCGGGAAACCTTGGTACGGACGCGCCTGGAGCGCCCCTTCCAGGTGAAGGTGGGGGATCTGGAGCGCCTGCCCCAACTGCTCGATGCCCTGACCGAGGCCGGGGTCAACGCCCTGGATGGCGTGATATACGATCTCGCCGATCGCGACGCCGCCACCGACGAGGCGCTGGTGCTGGCTCTTGAGAAGGCGCGCCACAAGGCCGAACTGATGGCCTCCACCCTGGGAGTGACGCTGGGCTCGGTGATCACGGTGAGCGAGACCCAGTCGCCGGTCTACGCCCCGCGCATGATGGCCATGAGCGCCGACATGCGCGAAAGTGCGCCCCAGGCGGAGTACCGCCCCGGCACCGTCACCATCGACGCCGGGGTCAGCGTCAGTTGGACGATCGAACCGGAGTCTTAAGCCAAGCATGCGGCCGGGTACCTAGGAGCCTGTCGGATTTGACTAAACGTTAATGGTCTCGACGCCGCCCATGAAAGGCCGCAAGGCCTCGGGCACGGTGATCGAGCCGTCGGCGTTCTGGTGATTCTCCATCACCGCGATCAGGCAGCGCCCCACCGCCAGGCCGGAGCCGTTGAGGGTGTGCAGCAGCTGCGGCTTCTTCTGGTCGGGATGACGGAAGCGCGCCTGCATGCGTCGCGCCTGGAAGTCCTCGCAGTTGGAAACCGAGGAGATCTCGCGGTAGGTCTCCTGGCTGGGCAGCCACACTTCCAGATCATAGGTCTTGGCCGCACCGAAGCCCATGTCACCGGTGCACAGGGTCACCACCCGGTAAGGAAGTTCCAGCGCCTGCAGGATCGCTTCCGCATGGCCGCGCATCTCCTCCAGGGCCTCGTAGCTGCGCTCGGGCTCGACCATCTGCACCATCTCGACCTTGTCGAACTGGTGCTGGCGAATCATGCCCCGGGTGTCGCGACCATGGGAGCCCGCCTCGCTGCGGAAGCACGGTGTATGGGCGGTGAGCTTCACCGGCAGCACCTTGTGGGAGAGGATCTCGTCACGGGCGAAGTTGGTCAGCGGCACTTCCGCGGTGGGGATCAGGTGATAGCCCCGCTCGTCGTCCAGCCGGAAGAGGTCCTCGCCGAACTTGGGCAGCTGGCCGGTGCCGTACAACGACGCCTCATTGACCATATAGGGGACGTAGCACTCCTCGTAGCCGTGCTCCAGGGTCTGCTTGTCGAGCATGAACTGGGTCAGGGCGCGATGCAGGCGGGCAATGGGCCCGCGCATCACCGCGAAACGAGCGCCGGTCAGCTTGGTCGCCAGCTCGAAGTCGAGGTTGCCTAGCAGCCCGCCCAGGTCCACGTGATCCCGTACCGTGAAGTCGAAGGTCCTGGGCGCGCCCCAGCGATGCAGTTCGACGTTCTCCTCCTCGCTCTCACCTTCCGGCACGCTCTCGTGGGGCAGGTTGGGCAGGCCGCTGGTCAGCTCGTCCCATTCCACCTGCACCTCGGCCAGCCGAGCCTTGGCCGCATCGAGCCGGTCGCCCAGGTCGTTGACCTCGGCCAGCAGCGGCTGGATATCCTCGCCCTGGGCCTTGGCCTTGCCAATCGACTTGGAGCGGGTATTGCGCTCGTTCTGCAGTGACTCGGTCTCGGCCTGCAGTTCACGACGGCGCGACTCCAGCATCTCGAGTCGCCCCGTATCCAGGACAAAGCCCCGCTTGGCCAGTCGTAGTGCGACCATCTCGAGGTCGCTGCGCAGCAGTTTGGGATCGAGCATGGAATCCAGTCCGTCGCATAGGGTGAAATCGGGGCGCCCATTGTAGGCAAAAGGACGGCCGTGTGCCATGCGACAGCCATTTGCCGGGATGCGCACCACTGCCGTCTCGGGGTAAAGTAGCGGCATCCCTTCTGCCTGCCCGGCCCTGCCGCGGCAGCGACAACGACCGAATACGACACCATGATCGCACGACTGGACACCACTCAATCGAGCACCCTTGCCGGCCTCGACGCCCGTTACCTTCGCTTTCTCGACGTACTCAAGGCGCGGGGCTTCGAGGGCGAGATCGCCCCGGACTACGCCAGCCGCACGGTGCTGGCCACCGACAACTCGATATACCAGCTCCTGCCCCAGGCGGTGCTGTTTCCGCGCCACGCCGAGGATCTCGAGCTGATCACCCGACTGGCCGGCGAAGCGCCGCACCGCCAGGTGGTGCTAACGCCCCGGGGTGGCGGCACCGGCACCAACGGCCAGTCGCTCACCGACGGCCTGGTGGTGGACGTCTCGCGGCACATGAACCGGATACTCGAGGTCGACGTCGAGAACCGCCGGGTACGGGTCCAGGCCGGGGTGGTCAAGGACCAGCTCAATGCGGCGCTGAAGCCCCATGGGCTGTTCTTCGCCCCGGACCTCTCCACCTCCAACCGCGCCACCATCGGCGGCATGATCTCCACCGATGCCAGCGGCCAGGGCAGTTGCGAGTATGGCAAGACACGCGACCATGTACTCGAGCTCGATACCGTGCTGCTTGGCGGTGAACGCCTGCATAGCCGACCGATCGACGATAACGAGCTGGAGACACTGTGCCACCACAGCGGCGTGATCGGCAACGTCTTCCGCACCGCTCGGGAGATCATCGATGACCAGCGCGAGCTGATCACGGCCAAGTTCCCGCCGCTCAATCGCTGCCTCACCGGCTACGACCTGGCCCACCTGCGCGACGCGGATGGTCGCCTCGACATCAACAGCCTGCTGTGCGGTTCGGAAGGCTCGCTGGGCTTCCTCAACGAGGCGGTGCTCAACGTGCTGCCGATCCCCAGGCACTCGACCCTGGTCAACGTGCGCTACGCCGGATTCATGGACGCCCTGCGTGACGCCAAGGCCCTGATGGCTTCCGAAGCCAGGCCCACCTCCATCGAGACGGTGGATGACAAGGTGCTGCTGCTGGCCATGGAGGACTTCGTCTGGGACAGCGTGGCCGAGTTCTTTCCCAGCGCGGCTAGCGCCGAGGGTGGCGAGGACGCCACCGCCACAGCGACGCAGCAGGCCGCGGCCATTCGCGGCATCAACCTGGTCGAGTTCAACGATGACGACCCGGCACGGCTCAGTGGGCGAGTCGAGGCCTTCTGCCGCCATCTGGAGGCAGACGCCAGTGTGGACCGGCTCGGCCATACCCTGGCCGAAGGCCGCGCCCAGATCCAGAAGGTCTACGGCATGCGCAAGCGCGCCGTGGGGCTGCTGGGCAACGCCAGGGTCGATGAAAAGGGCGAGAAGCGCCCCATCCCCTTTGTCGAGGACACCGCGGTACCGCCGGAACAGCTGGCCGACTACATTGCGGAGTTCCGCGCCCTCCTCGACGCCCGCGGGCTCACCTACGGCATGTTCGGCCACGTGGATGCCGGCGTGCTCCACGTGCGCCCCGCCATCGACATGAAGGACCCCGCCCAGGAGCGGCTGATCCGAGAGATTTCCGACGAGGTAGCCGAGCTGACCCACCAGTATGGCGGACTGCTGTGGGGCGAGCATGGCAAGGGGGTGCGCTCGGAGTACGCCCCCAAGTTCTTCGGCGAGCTCTACCCTAGCCTGCAGCGGGTCAAGGCCGCCTTCGACCCCCACAACCAGCTCAACCCCGGCAAGATCGCCACACCTATGTTTATCCCGCCCGAACCCGCGGGAAAGGCGCTTGATACCCCGGCCGAGCCCACTGGGGAGGCGTTTGATATCTCGCCCGAAGCGGTCGAGGCGCAGCCGGTCAATCTCGTCGACCCGGGTCTGCTGACCATCGACGGGGTACCCACCCGCGGCCAGTTCGATCGCCAGATAGACGAGCGTGTGTGGCAATCCCATGCCGCCACGGTGTACTGCAACGGCAACGGCGCCTGCTACAACTACGATCCAGACGACGCCATGTGTCCGTCGTGGAAGGCCACCCGCGACCGCGTCCATTCGCCCAAGGGCCGTGCCAGCCTGATCCGCGAGTGGCTTCGCCTGCAGGGAGACGCCGGCATCGACCTGGTGGAGCAGACACGACAGCAGCGCGCCGAAGGAGCCCTGGGCTTCTTCAAGCGCCTGCCGGCCCGGATACGCAACAGCTACAAGCGCCGCGACGAGGACGACTTCTCCCATCAGGTCTACGACGCCATGGCCGGGTGCCTGGCGTGCAAGTCCTGCGCCGGGCAGTGCCCGGTGAAGGTCAACGTGCCCGAGTCGCGTTCGCTGTTCCTGGAGGCCTACCACGGCCGCTACCTGCGTCCGGTGCGCGACTACCTGATCGGCGGGCTGGAGTTCTTCGTGCCGGTGCTGGCCAAGGTGGCACCGCTCTACAACACCGCACTGAACAACCGACTGGTCGAGCGGCTGCTGGCCGGACCCATCGGCATGGTCGACAGCCCGAAACTGTCACGAGCCAGGCTGAAGCAGCAACTGGCCGCCTGGGGCGTGAGCGAGGCCACGCCGGTTGCTCTGGGGCTGCTGACCGAAGCGCAGAAAGCCAGAAGTGTGATCATCGTGCAGGACGCCTTCACCAGCTTCTTCGAGGCTGAGGTGGTGATGGATATCGTCGAACTGCTGTCGCGCCTGGACATCCGGGTCTTCGTCGCCCCCTACTCGCCCAATGGCAAGCCGCTGAACGTGCAGGGCTTCATGGGCGCCTTCGCGCACACCGCCGAGAAGCAGGCCCGGCGGCTGCGCGCCCTGGCCGAGTTCGGCGTTCCGCTGGTGGGCATCGATCCGGCCATGACCCTCACCTACCGCCAGGAGTACGTGAAGGCCCTCACTCCCGATAGCGTGCCCAAAGTACTGATGCTGCAGGAGTGGCTGGTCACCCAGGGCCGGCACCTGGTGCCACCGGCGTTGAGCCAGCAGCTCGACGACCTTGCCGACCCCGGCTTCCGGTTGCTCTCCCACTGCACCGAGAAGACCAACGCTCCGGGCAGCCCCAAGGCGTGGCAGCAGGTATTTGCCGTCTTCGGCTTCGAGCTGGAGCTTGTCGCCACCGGCTGCTGCGGCATGTCCGGCACCTATGGCCACGAGGCGCGCAACCGCGAGACCTCCGCGATCATCTACGCCCAGTCATGGAAGCCAGTGGTGGAAGGCGACGCCAACCCCGGCAGGCTGCTGGCCACCGGCTACTCCTGCCGCAGCCAGGCGAAGCGCCTCTCCGACCAGCCCCTGCAGCACCCGCTGCAGGGGCTGTTGGCCCATTTGCGCCAGCTGAGTTGGTAAATGGCCATTCAATCCGAGCCACGAGCGAACAGGAGGCAGCATGTCTCGCACCCTGATCATCATCGGCCTGTGCATCGTCGCCATTGGGCTGCTCTGGCCCTGGCTCTCCAAGCTGCCCCTTGGCCAGCTGCCCGGCGATATTGCCATCCGCCGCGAGGGCTTCTCCTTCTTCTTCCCCATCACCACCATGATCCTGATCAGCGTGGTGCTCTCACTGATCCTGTGGCTGTCAGGGCGATAACGCGCCTCGCCGTCCACCGCCGGCACACCCTGGGTCTTGATCGACGCCACCTTGGACAGGTGCGCGACCCCCGTGTAGCTCATCGCTGAAAATGAACTGCGCGGAGGAAGTGGCGGGATTTGAGGCCAGGGAAGGCATGATCTCTTGACAAGCAAAAGGGCAGCGTGGTGGCTGCCCTTTTGCTTGGGAAAATACGGCTGGCTTAGAAGAAGAGCCGCCTCAGCGCTTCGCCTGGGTCTTCCTCGCGCATGAACGCCTCGCCTACCAGGAAGCCGTTCACGTCATGCTCGCGCATGCGCAGCATGTCGCTGCGGGTATTGATGCCGGACTCGGTCACCACGGTAATGCCCGCCGG
>SKVX01000146.1 GCA_007129225.1 Halomonas sp. | reverse complement strand
GGTCAGTGAGCCCTGCATCATCAACGGCCATGAGTTCACCATCGGCTGCAGTCTGGGTATCAGCCTGTACCCGGATGACGCGACCAATGCCGAAGCCCTGATCCACGATGCCGACGTGGCCATGTATCGGGCCAAGCAGGAAGGGCGCAATGCCTACCGGCTCTATCGTACGGAAATGAACATCCAGGACGATCGTCAGCGGGCGCTGGAAGCGGCACTGCGAGACGCCGTCGAGAGTGGCGAGGGCCTTGAGGTCCACTACCAGCCGCTCTTCGAGCGGGGAAGCGGTGCCTTGTACAGCGCCGAAGCGCTCATGTGCTGGCATCATCCGGTACTGGGCATCATCCCACCCGGCGAGGTCATCCCGCTGGCCGAGCGCGCGGGGCTCATCGTGGCCTTGGGCGATCGCATGATGCGAATGGTCTTTGCCCAGTTGGGCGAATGGTGCCGGGCCTCTGCCGAACCGGTGCCGGTGAGCATCAACCTGTCGCCGCGGCAGTTCCAGCAGCAGGACCTGACGAGCAAGATTGCCGCCATGCTGGCGGAGCATGACTTGCCGCCCGGCCTGGTGGGATTCGAGTTGTCGGAAAGTACGCTGCTCGACAGGCCGCTCCAGGCCGCGGCCGTTCTACAGCAGCTGCGGGACCTGGGCGGCGAAATCACCATCGACGATTTTGGTACCGGCTACGCTTCGTTGAGCTACCTGGAGGAGCTGCCCGTCACCACGTTGAAAATCGACCGACGCTTCATACAGCGCCTCGATGGCGGGCAGCGGGGCAGTGCGGCTATCGTTGCCGCCGTCTGTGGCCTGGCCCGGGAACTGGGGCTGCGGGTGGTCGCCGTGGGGGTGGAGACAGAGGCCCAGCAGGATGCGTTGCTGCGTCACAACATGGATCTGATCCAGGGTTTTCTCACCGGAAGGCCCGTCTCCGCGCAGCGCTTCGCCAGTCGCTACCTGGTTTCCCGCCAGGGCGAGGTCGCCGAAAAGGCTTGAGCGTACCGGCCGCCGGCAAGTAGCGGCACAAGCTGCCGCTTTTCCCCGTTTCATCTCGACTTATCTGCGGTTAGGCTAGGCGGCCTGTTCATGGCGACCCGGCTGTCCAGATGACCCGATTGAACTCCAGCGGTGATAGCGATCATCGTGGCCCCATGCGCCATGGGTCGCTGACGGCGACCCATTCCGACCCCGACCAGGACAGTGCCTGGATGATCGGCTATCTGGATATCATGACGCTGCTGGTGGCCCTGATGGTGCTGCTGTTTACCATCACCTACGCCAGTGATCGTGGTACGGACACGACTGGCCTCGGCGACACCCCGGAACCCATGGTCATTCCCCTGCCCGGTGAACTGCGCTGGGCGATGAGCAACCACTCGCCGCCGTCGACTTCGCCAGACCACCTGAGCTCCTGGGCGCTCTCCGCCGCACTGGGCGTTGCCGGCTTGCCGCGCCCAGTGGCGCCGCCTCCGGTTGCCGCGGCACCTCCATTGCTGGCTATGCCGGCTGCAACAGCTGAGCGACATGCCCCCCCGGCATTCGTTGCACCGCCTACCCCGTCGGCGCTGCTCTTGCAGCGGGCGGAACGGATGGTGCCGGGAATCGCCCCCGCTGAACGCGGACTGCCGCAGCCGCTGCTGACGGAGGAGGATGACCTGCCTTCCCCGCCGGCCGATTTCATGCTGGTGCTCACCGACAGGCCCCCAGCGCGCGTACGGGAAGTATCGCCCACAGCCATCACCGGTTCGCTGGCGCTGCAGCGGGCGCTCGAGGAGCGCGTTGAGGACGCACCCTACCTGCCGGACCTCGAGGGCGTGTCGGTCTCCCGTGTTGCCGAAGGGATCAAGCTTCGCGTCGAGGATCAGTGGCTCTTTCCCACCGCCGAGGCCGAACTGACCGAGGATGGCCAGGCGTTGGTTCAGCGCCTGGTCGAGGTCATCCAGCGTCACGACGGGGAGGTGGCGGTGGAAGGGCACACCGACAGCCGCTCCATCCAGACCGCGGAATTCCCCTCCAACTGGGTGCTCTCCAGCGCCCGTGCCATCGCCATCGTGCATGCCCTGGAGCGGGCCGGCGTGAGCCCCCAGCGCCTGCGTGCCGTGGGCCTGGCCGATACGCGTCCGCTGGCGGTCAATGACACCGTCGAGGGGCGAGCCCAGAATCGCCGGGTCGAGGTGATCATTCATGCACAATAATATTCATGCGCGAAATTAGTTGTACAAAAACTGTGCAGATATTGTGCAATGCGGCTCAATAATCTTGACGCATGTCAATAAAATCGAAATTAACCTCTTCAGAAATTATACATTTGTGGCGACGGGAATTAACATTGGTTTACAGGGGAAGCATCAGCCGTCCCCATGAGCCAATTCCCGGAGAGGGCCATGCATGACGCAGCAACATGAGTTCCCGGCGGGCGATCCATCGCCGGATGCCTGGGACCACATCGATGCAAGTGACTCGCCGGGTACCCTGGTTCAATCGCTGAAGCACTTCTATACCGCCGTGGAGCATAGTCCCATGGCGACCGCCATCACCGACCCCAGCGGGCGCCTGCTGTATGTCAACCGGCGATTCATCGCTATCACCGGCTACAGTCGCGACGAACTCATCGGCCGGACCTCTTCAGTGATCAAGTCGGGCAAGACCTCGCCCGAGACCTACCGTGAGCTTTGGCGGACACTGCAGGGCGGTGAGATATGGCGTGGCGAGATGCTCAACCGGCGCAAGTGTGGTGAGGAGTACTGGGAGTACGAGGTCATCACGCCGATCAAGGATGAGCATGGCAAGGTGATCAGCTTCATTACCGTCAAGGAGGACATTTCCGAGCGTAAACGTCAGGAAGAGGAGTTGCGCCTGCTGGCCACCGCCTTCGAGACCGGCCAGGCCACCCTGATCGCCAACGCCGAGATGCGCATCGAGCGGGTCAACCAGGCCTTCACCGCCATCACCGGCTACACCGCCGAAGAGGTCCTGGGCAATACGCCGCGAATGTTCAAGTCCGGCCGCCACGATGCCAGCTTCTACGCCGGACTCTGGCAGTCGCTGAAGACAAGAGGTCACTGGCAGGGCGAAATATGGAATCGCAACAAGCGTGGCGAGATCTATCCGGTATGGCAGTCGATTACCGCGGTCAAGGGCGCCGATGGCGAGGTGCGCCACTATGTGTCGGTGTTCCACAATATCGCCGAGCGCAAGCAGATGGAGCAGACGTTGACGCGTGAGGCCAGCCGCGATCACCTGACCGGCGCCGCCAATCGTCGCACCTTCGACCGTGCCCTGATCACCGCTGTCAGGCAGGCCGAGAAGGAGGGGGGCGAGTTCGCCTTGATGCTGTTCGATATCGACCACTTCAAGGCGGTCAACGATACCCATGGCCACGATGTGGGTGATGCCGTACTCACGGCCCTGACGGCCTGCGTTCAGCGGCGCTTGCGCAAGACCGACCTGCTGGCGCGCTGGGGCGGGGAAGAGTTCACGCTGCTGTTGGCGGGTACGCCCATGGAAGGCGCCCTGCAGCTGGCCGAGCGGCTTCGCAGCGATGTGGCCGACGCCGACTTGCCAGGCGCCTCGGTGACCATCAGCATCGGCCTGTCGGCCTATCACCCCGGCGACGTGGCGCGTGACCTGCTGATACGCGCCGACCGTGCGCTTTACCGCGCCAAGCAGGGAGGGCGCAACCGGGTCGAGGTCATGACGGCCGAAAGGGCCGTCGTGTCGGTTGCCGACATGGCTGAGGGAGAGGATGCCCGATGATTGCGTCCGACGTCATGCAGCTATCGAAAATGATGCAGGAAGCACTTGCCACGGCGATCCGGTGCCATGGGGAGCTCACCGTCTGTGCCCTGGACGTCGACCACTTCAAGCGGGTCAACGAGCAACTGGGCCAACAGCGGGCCGACCGGTTGATCGCCGCCCTGGCGCAGCGGCTCGATCACTACCTGGATCGCCACGACGCCGTCGTTCATGCCGGCGGCGACGAGTTCGTGCTGATGATCCAGGGAGCTGCCGATGATAACGTCTTGCGCAGGTTGCTGGGGGTCATTGCCGAGCCGTTCTCACTCGACCGTGAGACGGTGACCATTACGGCAAGCCTGGGAGTCTCCAGCTATCCCGACGACCACTCGGAGTCCGATGGCCTGCTGCGCCATGCCAGGCAGGCGATGTACCGTGCCAAGCAGAATGGACGCAACACCCTGAACCGCTTCGACCCGGGACAGGATCGCTTATTCCAGCAGCGCCTGGCCCAGCGACGCCGATTCGCCCGGGCGATCGAGCGCGGTGAACTATGCCTTCACTACCAGCCCCAGATCGATATGGCCACGGCCCAGGTGATCGGGCTCGAGGCCCTGGTGCGCTGGCAGCACCCCAGAGAGGGGTTGAAGCCCCCCGATACCTTCCTGCCGCTGGTCGAAGGCACCCCGCTGGAGGTGGCGCTGGGTGAATGGGTGCTCAGGGAAGCGCTGACACAGCTGGGCTGCTGGCAGCAGCTGGGCATTCGTCTTCCGGTGAGCGTCAACATCAGCCCTTCCCACCTCTTGACGCCGAACTTCGTGGACCGCCTGGATGGACTGCTGTCGCTCAATCCCCTGATGACCAGCGACCGCCTCAAGCTCGAGGTGGTCGAAACGGCCGCCATGCATGACATCGAGGCGGCACTGGACGCCATCTCCCGCTGCCAGGCGATGGGGGTGGAGGTGGCCATCGACGACTTTGGCACCGGCTTCTCGTCATTGACCTACCTGCGCCAGCTGCCGGTGGACCTGATCAAGGTCGACAAGAGCTTCGTCCGCGATATGCTCAGCGACCCCAGTGACCTGGCCATCGTCGAGAGCGTCATCTACATGGCCCGGCGCTTCGGGCGCACGCTGCTGGCCGAAGGGGTGGAAACCCTGGAACATGCCCGCGAGCTGCTGGCCCGGGGCTGTCGGCTGGCCCAGGGGTACGGCATCGCCCGGCCGATGCCGCCCGAAGCGCTGGCCGAGTGGTTGGCGCATTGGCCCGAGCGGAGCGATTGGCAGGCGCTGGCTCGCCAGAGAGAGGCACCACTGGACTGACCAGCGTAATGGTATTGTTTGTGTGCGGCGCTAAAGTTTCCGTTCACCCCGCCGAAGCTGATAGGTAAGGCAGTACATTCACCGGATAGTGAAGGCGGTACCATGGCATCGATTTCCTCCCTCGGCATCGGCTCCGGCCTGGACCTCAATGGTCTGCTGGATCAGCTCAACGACGCCGAACGCGGCAAACTTGAACCCATCGAGCAGCAGATCGAGTCCCAGCAAGTGCAACTGTCTGCCTATGGTGAACTGCAGGGGGCGCTCTCCGGATTCCAGGGTGCGGTCAGTGCCCTGGACGATCCCTCCCTCTTCCAGAGCCTCTCCGCCGACGTGAGCGGCGAGGCGGTGCAGGCCGCTGCGGGTTCCGACGCCAGCCCGGGGCGCTACGACGTCGAGGTCCAGACCCTGGCCTCCGCCGGCAGCTATGCCACGGCGCGGCTGGAGGGCATCGAGACGCTGGATGACGTAGTGGTGAGTGGCGGCGGTGAGTTGCAGCTGCAGTTCGCTCATGCCGACAACGAAGGCGGGGAGAGCTTGCCGATCAGTATCGCCGCCGATAGCACGCTCGCGGATATCCGTGACGCCATCAATGCCGAACAGGCCGGGGTCAGCGCCTCGATCGTCAACGATGGCGAAGGCTACCGCCTGGCACTGATGTCTAACGAGACAGGCCAGGAAGCCTCCATCACCGGCATGAACTGGGGCGACGTTACCCTGGCCGATGGGGTGGGCTTCAGCGACACAGCGACGGCTGTCGACAATATTGGCAAGGATGCACAGCTGACCGTCAACGGGATCGACATCACCAGCGCTTCCAACCAGGTGGAGGGGGCGATTCAGGATGTCACCCTCAGCCTTGCCCAGGAAGGCAGCAGCACCGTCAACGTGGAGCGCGACACCCGTGCGGTGCGTGAGGCGGTGGCCGGCTTCGTCGAGGCCTACAACAGCTTCAAGGGCACCACCGGCGAGCTGACCGCCTTCGACAGCGAAACGGGGCAGGCCGGCGAGCTGCTCGGCGACAGCGCACTGCGTACCGTGGAGTCGCGGCTGCGTGCCGACCTGGCCGGCGGTGTGGGGCAGGGCGGTGGGGAAGAGGGCACGCTCGCCATGTTGGCGGACGTGGGTATCTCGCTACAGCTCGACGGCACCCTGGCCCTGGATGAGGACCGGCTCAACCTGGTGATCGGCGAGGACATGGATGCACTGGGTGAATTCTTCGCCGGTAATGATGAAACGCCGGGCATGGCAGGCCAGCTCAACGAGACCC
>SKVX01000066.1 GCA_007129225.1 Halomonas sp. | reverse complement strand
GGCCAACGGTCGGTGCATCCTGGCGAGTCTCAACGTGGTGGACGACACCGCCATTGTCGGCCATGTCCAGCTCGGCCTTTCCGAGGACGCTTTCGCTTCCCTCGGCGTCGAGGAAGGTCACTCGGTCAGTGTCTCCCAGGCGGAGCCGGCGATCTCGATTCCAGCCCTGCATCGCAAGATCGCCGGTGAACGACTGACACGCCAGGACTTCCAGGAGATCATTCAGGATATCGCGCATCTGCGTTACTCGAAGATCGAGTTGACCGCCTTCGTCGTTGCCTGTGACCTGGGCGAGCTCGACCGCGAGGAGGTGTTCTATCTCAGTGATGCCATGAGCCGGGTCGGGCGACGGCTCGACTGGCACGAGTACCCGGTGGTGGACAAGCACTGCATCGGAGGCATTCCCGGCAATCGCACCTCCATGCTGGTGGTACCCATCGTCGCTGCCCACGGGCTGCTCTGTCCCAAGACATCATCGCGTGCCATCACGTCGCCCTCGGGCACTGCCGACACCATGGAGGTGCTGGCCAAGGTCGAGCTTCCCTTCGATGAACTGGGTGACCTGGTGCGGACTCACCGGGGCTGTCTGGCCTGGGGCGGAACCAGTGAGCTTTCACCGGCTGATGATGTCCTGATTGCGGTGGAGCGCCCCCTCTCCATCGATTCGCCTGGTCAGATGGTCGCGTCGATTCTGTCCAAGAAAGTGGCTGCCGGTTCGACACACCTGCTGCTTGACATTCCCGTTGGTCCCCTTGCCAAGGTACGCTCCATGCCCGAGGCGAGGCGGCTACGCAAGCTATTCGAGTTCGTTGCCGGCCGCATGGGGCTGACGCTGGATGTGGTGATCACCGATGGCAGCCAGCCGGTGGGGCAGGGCATCGGTCCCGTGCTGGAGGCTCGTGACGTGATGCGAGTGCTTACCAACCATCCGGATGCGCCGATGGATCTGCGCCAGAAATCGCTGCGCCTGGCGGGGCGCATGCTCGAATTCGACCCGGATGTCCGTGGTGGCGACGGTTTCGGAATCGCCCGGGACATACTCGACTCGGGGCGTGCCCTGGAGAAGATGCAGTCGATCATTCGGGCCCAGGGGGAGAAGCCCTTTGACCTCGACAACCTCGCGCTTGCGCCCCATGACTTCGAGGTGCTGGCGGAGTCGGATGGCGTCGTCACCGCTATCGACAACCTTCGCCTGGCGCGCATCGCTCGCCTGGCCGGCGCCCCCAAGGCCAAGGGCGCCGGCGTCGACTTGTACGCCCGTATCGGTGATGGTGTCGAGAAGGGCCAGCCACTCTATCGCGTTTACGCGGCCTATCGCAGCGAGTGTGATTTCGCGCGTCAGTGTAGTGAGCGCGAAAGCGGCTACAGTATCGGCGAGGCCCACAGGATCAGTCCTATGAACGTGGAGTTCTGATGTCTGCCAGGATGCTCTATTTCAAGGAGGATGCCCTCTCGGCAGGGCGGGTTGCCGCCGCCGCGGGCATCGAGTCGATTGCCATCGACTGTCACCGTTTCCCCGATGACGAACTCTGCCTGGCGCTTCCCTTTGTCAAGGCCAGCGAGTTTCCCGAGACCCTGGTGATCTTTCGCAGCCTAGCCAGGCCCAACGAGAAGCTTCTTGAACTGATGCTGATGGCTCGCCACTTGCGTCAGAACGGCGTGAAGCGGCTGGTGCTGGTGGCTCCGTACCTCGCCTACATGCGTCAGGACATCGCCTTCAATCCCGGCGAACTCGTCAGTCAGCAGCTGGTGGGGGGATTTCTCGCCGAGTGGTTTGATGCTGTGATCACCGTCGACCCCCATCTGCATCGCATCCAACGCCTCGAGCAGGCGATACCTGTGAAGCACGCCATTACCCTCTCCGGCGCGCCGCGGCTGGCTGAGTTCATCGTGCAACAGCGTCGACAGGCGTTGTTGATCGGCCCCGACGAAGAGTCGGCACAGTGGGTCGAAAGTGCAGCGGAGGTGTGCGGCCTCGAGCACGGGGTGTGTCGCAAGGTGCGCAAGGGTGATCGGGAGGTGGACATTCAACTGCCCCGGCTTGATATCACTGGCCGGGCGGTAGTGCTGATGGACGATATCGCCAGCTCCGGCCATACGCTGGCCCGCGCCGCAAGGCAGCTGTTCGATGCTGGCGCCGAGTCGGTGGATGTTGCCGTGACCCATGCGCTGTTTGCCGGGGACGCTCTGGAGGTCATCCAGGCCGCTGGGGTAGGAAACATCTGGAGCACCGACTGCATCGCCCATGACAGCAATGTCGTCACCATGGCCCCGGTGCTGGCCAAGGCACTGGAGCAGGTGCTGGGCGTGCGGGATTGAACCATCCAGCAATGGCCCCATGATTTTCATCGGGACATCCGGCACCGTGGATGTCTCGCACTCGGAACAGGATTGAAGGATGACAGGACCGGATGAGGCTGAGAGTGCTCTCGTGGCAGGCGACGAGAAGCCGACGACAGTGGTTGGCATCGGCGCGTCGGCCGGTGGCCTGGCGGCGCTGAAGACGTTCTTCGCCAATGTGCCGGAGCGCACGGGGCTGACCTTCGTCGTCGTGATGCATCTATCGCCGGAGCATGAGAGCCACCTGGCCGATCTTCTCCAGCCCTTCTGCAAGCTTCCCGTCCAGCAGGTGACCGAGAGCATGGCCCTGTCGGCCGATCAGGTCTACGTCATCCCGCCGGGCCGCAACCTGAACTCCATCGACACTCACCTGAGGCTCTCCGAGCTGGAGGAGGCGCGTCGCGACAGGGCGCCCATCGACCATTTCTTTCGCACCCTGGCCGCCACTCACGATGGCCACGCAGTCGGGGTGATCCTGTCGGGCACGGGATCGGACGGCACGCTGGGGATCAAGGAGATCAAGGGGCGCCACGGTCTGACGATCGTGCAGGACCCCAATGAGGCCGAGTTCGACGGCATGCCGCAGAGTGCGATCACCACCCGGCTCATCGACCGGGTCTTGCCGGTGGCAGAGATACCGGACGTCATCATCCGCTTTGCGCATACGCAGCCCCGCGTCGTGCTGCCCAAGGACGGCAGCGAGGCGTTCGATGAGGCACAGCTGCAGATCCTGCAGCAGATCTTCGCCCAGGTACGTGCGCGTACGGGGAGAGACTTCAGCCGCTACAAGCACTCCACCGTGATGCGCCGTATCCAGCGACGGATGCAGTTGAACCATATCGAAGAGCCGGAGCGCTATCTCGAGCTGCTGCGCGACCAGCCGGAGGAGGCCCGTGCGCTGGCGGATGAGTTCCTGATAACCGTCACCAACTTCTTCCGCGACCGGGAGGTCTTCGAGGCGCTGGAGAACGACGTCATCCCGCAGCTCTTCAAGGACAAGAGCCCTGATGAGCAGATACGCATCTGGTCGGTCGGCTGTGCCACCGGCGAGGAGGCGTATTCACTGGCGATTCTGCTGCTGGAGATGGCCGCGCGCATCGATGATCCGCCCCGCCTGCAGGTCTTCGCTTCCGACCTGCATGAGCATTCGCTAAGGACGGCCCGCGAGGGGTTCTACTCCGGCGATATCGAGATCGACGTCTCTGCCGAGCGGGTGCGCCGCTTCTTCATCAAGGAGAATGGTGGCTTCAGGGTTCGCAAGGAGGTGCGGGAGCTGGTGGTGTTCGCCCCCCACAACCTGATGGGGGACCCCCCCTTCTCCAAGCTCGACTTGATTACCTGTCGCAATGTGCTGATCTACCTGCAACGTGACGTGCAGCAGGACGTTGTCCAGATCTTCCATTACGCCCTCAACCCCTCAGGTTATCTGGTGCTGGGCACCTCGGAGACCTCCGATCGCTCCGACCTGTTCCATATCGAGGACAAGCAGCACTGCGTCTATCGCAAGCGCAACGTGCCCACCCATAACCTGCACCTCCCGGTCTTCCCCTTTACACGGGGAAGGCTCGGGGAGCACGGCCAGGCAGAAGCGCATCCCCTCGCCGATTCCAAGCTTCCGGTCTCCTACGGTGCCCTGCATCAAAAGATGGTCGAGCGCTATGCGCCGCCGAGCATCCTGCTCAACCCGGCCAACAAGGTGGTCCACTTCTCCGAGAATGTCGGGCGCTACCTGGTGCATCCGGGCGGCGAGCCGACCTTCAGCGTCTTCAAGCTGGTGCGCGAGGAGCTGCGCCTCGAACTGCGTGCGGCGCTGGTTGCGTCCGAGAAGGAGCGCCGTCCGATTCGCTCCCAACCCATCCGGATACATCTCGACGGTGAACCGCGTCATGTCGTCATGCACGTGCGTCCCGCCGAAGTGCAGGAGGAGCAGGATCTTACCCTGGTGATTTTCGAGGAGCGCACGGAGTCGAACAAAGAGACCGATGGACGGGAAGATGTCGCCTCGGCAACCGAGCTCGAAGCGGAGCTGGAGCTCAACAAGCAGCGCCTGCAGACGGTGATCGAAGAGTACGAGTCGGGCCAGGAGGAGATGCGAGCGGCCAACGAGGAGCTGCAGTCGGCCAACGAGGAGCTGCGCTCGACCATGGAGGAGCTGGAGACCTCCAAGGAGGAGCTGCAGTCCATGAACGAGGAGCTGGCCACGGTCAACCAGGAGAACCGCCACAAGGTGGAAGAGCTCAGCCAGCTCTCCAACGATCTGCAGAATCTGCTCAGCGCGACCGACATCGCCACGATCTTCCTCGACTCTGAACTTCGCATCCTGCGGTTCACCCCCCAGGTGGGCAAGCTGTTCAATATTCGCGTCGCCGACCGTGGCCGGCCCTTGTCGGACCTGACCCACCGGCTCGGCTATGACCGGCTCAATGGCGATGCGCAGGAGGTGCTCGCCAGGCTGGCGCCGGTCGATCGCGAGGTGCAGGATCAGGAAGGCAACTGGTACCTGACCCGCGTACGCCCCTACCGCAGCGCCAGCGACCATATCGGTGGCGTGGTGATCACCTTCGTCGACATTACCGAGCGCAAGCACTTCGAAGAGGAGCTGGCCGAAGCCAACCGGACACTGGAAGCGCGGGTCAGCGAGCGCACGGAGCAGGTCAGCGAGCTGGCCTCGAAGCTGACCCTGGCCGAGCAGGAGGAGCGGCGGCGGGTCTCCCAGGTACTCCACGACGACCTGCAGCAGCTTCTCTATGGCATGCAGATCAAGCTGCGCCTGGTTCAGAAGAGGCTCAGCGAGGCGGGGCAGGCAGAGCTGACCGAGCTGGTCGCGGATACCCGGACCTGGATTCGCCAGGCGGTCGAGACGACCCGCCAGCTCACCGTGGATCTCAGCCCACCCATCCTCAAGACCGAGGGGCTGGCCGAGGCGCTGGAGTGGCTGCAACGACAGATGCAGGAGCTCCACGAATTGACGGTGGAATTGACGGTGCATCATCCGCCTCACACCCCCGATCATGACCTGCGGGTGCTGCTCTTCCAGATCGTTCGCGAGCTGCTGTTCAACGTCAAGAAGCACGCCGACGTGAATCGGGCCCACGTCGAGCTCGATCAGACCCGCGAGCACATCCTGGTGCGAGTCAGCGACCTGGGCTGCGGCTTCGACCAGGCGATGATGGAGTCCGAGCATGAAGCCGACCCAGGCTTCGGTTTGGTTGCCGCCCGCGAGAGGCTGCGGTTTCTGGGGGGCGCCCTGCAGATCGATGCCACACCGGGCGAGGGAACGTCTATCCTGATCAAGGTACCGGCACGGCCGGAATGGCTGCAGGAGGCCCGCGGGTCTTCCACAGCCAAAACCTGACGATATCGGGAGCACGGATGCCATGACGAAAGTCCTTGTCGTGGAGGATCACGCCTTCATGCGCGACATGTTGAGAGAGTTCATTGACCTGGAGGATGATCTTGAGGTCTGCGAGACCGTCGGCTCGGGGGAGGTGGCCCTCGAGCGCCTCGAGGAGATGACCCCGGACCTGGTGCTGGTCGACCTCTCCCTGGGGGGAATCAGCGGCCTGGACCTGATCAAGTCGATCAAGGTGAGATACCCGGCGCTGAAGTGTGCGATTCTCTCCGGCCACGGTGAGCGGCGCTATGTCGACCAGGCCTTCGAGGCCGGCGCCGAAGGATATATCCTCAAGGGCGACCCGGATGAGGTGCCGGATTCCATTCGCCAGATGATGCAGGGCCAGCGCTACGTCAGCAAGACCCTGTGATACGATCCCGGTCATAGGATCGCTTGTGCCAGGAAAGGAGGCATCTTGTTCGAGGCTGGGGTGCGTGGCGGTGTCATGCCGGGTAGCGAGCGGTGACGCGAGCGCTGGTTCGCCTGTTGCCGCGTTGGTGGCGCGGCCTGCTGGTCTTGCTGGTCGGCCTTGCCGGGTTGCCGGTTCAGGCTCAGTCACCGGGGCAGGCGCCGCTGCGTGACGAGACGCCCATG
>SKVX01000229.1 GCA_007129225.1 Halomonas sp. | reverse complement strand
TGCGCGAGGCGGGAATCGAGGTGGAGGTAGGCCTGCTGGAGGAGGAGGCCCGGGCGATCAATCCCGGTTTCCTGTCGCGAATGAGCCGCCACCGCCCCTTTGTGCGGTTGAAGATGGCCATGAGCCTGGATGGGCGCACGGCGATGGAGTCCGGTGAGTCCCAATGGATTACCGGCCCCCATGCCCGTACGGAAGTCCAGCGGCTACGCGCTCGCTCCAGCGCGGTACTGACCGGCGTCGATTCGGTCATCTTCGATAATTCTCGCCTGACCGTGAGGGCGAGCCAGCTCGGGCTGGAGGAGGCCGATGTCATCGCCCGTCGCCAGCCGCTGCGGGTCGTGGTCGATACACACCTCCGCCTCCCCCAGGCCGCGGCTTGCCTGCGTGAGCCAGGGCGCACCCTGGTGGCGACGGTCATGGGTTACGATGCTGAACGCCGTGCCCGGCTGGAGTCCGCCGGTGCCGAGATACTGGTATTGCCGTCTGGCGAGGATGGTCGGGCCGACCTTGCCGCCTTGCTGCGCTACCTGGCGGAGCAGGAACTGGTCAATGAGGTGCTTCTGGAAACCGGGGCTACCCTTGCCGGCGCGATGCTCGACGCGAACCTGGTGGACGAGATGCAGCTTTTCGTGGCGCCGACGCTGCTGGGCGGTGATGCGCGGCCGCTGTTCGCCCTGCCGGGGCTGACGCGCATGGCCCAGCAACGCCCGCTGGATATCCTCGATATCCGTGCCATCGGTCGCGACTGGCGTATCACCGCGCGGCCCGGGAACCCTAAGTGAGGGCGCCGGGAGCAATCCGGGGAGGAGGTTTTTGCCGCTGTCGGAGCCGCTTCAGCTCGCAACTGAGGTGGAAGGCCTCCCGGCGGTGATGCCCATGCCGACGATTACCGCCAACATCGGCGGTCTCCGCCCGACGCCACGCCAAGGGTGCTCACTACTGGCGCCCGACGCCGCGCCAAGGTACCCTGACGCCCATTCGAGGCGGGGCGTAGGACTTTAGTAACGGACGTTAGTCAGTAACGTCCTTTGCCAACGTCACGGTCGACATGCCGCAACGCCTTTATTGCTGAATCATTCGGAGACTCCATGGTGCAATCTTCCCGCGGGGGCCTGGCTCCCATCGAAGACCTGATCGAGGACATACGTCAGGGCAAGATGGTGATCCTCATGGATGATGAGGATCGTGAGAACGAGGGTGACATCATCATGGCCGCCGAGAAGGTCGGGGCCGAGCACATCAACTTCATGGCCCGTCATGCCCGGGGCCTGATCTGCATGCCGATGACGCGCGAGCGCTGCGAGCGGCTCAAGCTGCCGCTGATGGTGAGTGACAACGGTTCCGGCTTCGGCACCAAGTTCACGCTCTCCATCGAGGCCGCCGAGGGGGTGACGACGGGTATCTCGGCCGCCGATCGGGCGCGGACCGTGCAGGCGGCAGCGGCACGCAATGCCCGGGCCGAGGATATCGTTCAGCCCGGCCACATCTTTCCGCTGATGGCCGAGCCCGGCGGCGTGCTGCGCCGGGCCGGGCATACCGAGGCGGCCTGCGACCTGGCGGCGCTGGCCGGCTGCGATCCCAGCGGTGTGATCTGCGAAGTCATGAACGACGATGGCAGCATGGCGCGCCGTCCCGAGCTCGAGCGGTTCGCTGCCGAGCATGACTTGAAGATGGGCACCATCGCCGACCTGATCCACTATCGTATCCACAATGAGCAGACGGTGGAGCCGGTGGAGTCGACCCCGGTCAACACGGCCGTGGGCGAGCTGACGCTGCATGTCTTTCGCGATCGTATTCAAGGCGCACACCACGTGGCCCTGGTCAAGGGCAACCCCACCCCCGAGACCCTGACCACGGTGCGGGTACACCTGGCCGATACCATGCGGGATCTGCTGGGCTTGCAGAAGGGCGAAGGCAAGAACTGGACCACGCACAGTGCGCTGGAAGAGGTGGCCCGCGTCGACCAGGGTGTCTTCGTCCTGCTCGACGATGGCCGCCCGCACCAGGATTTCCGCGACCAGTTGGAGGTGTTCCTGGAGCGGCGCCGCCTGCCTCGCACCAGCGATTCGGACGGTGCCGGCAACTACCTGACCATCGGCACGGGTTCTCAGATCCTGCGCCATCTCGGCGTGGGGCGGATGCGGCTGCTAAGCTCGCCGTGGAAGTTCTCCGCCCTGTCCGGCTTCGATCTCGAAGTGGTCGAACTGATTGCGCCGGGCGATATCGAGGCCCCTGGCGAGAACTGAGGCAGTCCCGTCTGGCACTATGATGAAGGTCGGCTCACTCTCGGGTGTGCCCAGTCGATACAGCAGGATCAAAAACCGATTTCAGCAGGACTATTTTCAGGAATTAGCGATGCATACCTTGTCTCAGTTGGAAGGCAACTTCGTCGATGTCGACGGCCGCTACGTGATCGTGGTGGGGCGCTTCAATCATCATGTGGTTGACAGCCTGGTGGAAGGTGCCGTGGATATCCTGATGCGGCACGGCGTGGATGCCGAGCATATCGATATCGTCCATGTGCCGGGGGCCTGGGAACTTCCTCTGGCGGTAAAGCGGGCCCTGCAGGTGGCCAAGCCGGATGCGGTGATCGCGCTTGGCGCGGTGATCCGTGGCGGTACGCCGCATTTCGAATATGTGGCGGGGGGGTGCAATTCGGCGCTTGGTAGTCTGCAGCTGGAGTTCGACACCCCCATTTCCAACGGTGTGCTGACCGTCAACTCCATCGAGCAGGCCATCGAGCGCTCCGGCACCAAGGCGGGTAACAAGGGCGCCGAGGCGGCCATGGCGGCCATGGAGATGGTGTCGCTGTTGCGCGGCTTCGGGGATGTCGGAGAGAGTCATGAGTGAGCCGCGTTCCAAGCGCCCCCCTTCGACGGGCCAGCAGGCGAGACGCGCTGCCCGTGAGCTGGCCATCCAGGGGCTCTATCAGTGGCAGATGACCGGCAAGTCCATCTCGGCGGTTGAATCGGAGTTTCGTAGCCAGCTCCCCGATGAAGACATGGAGGATCATGAAAACTGGGCCAAGGTCATGGAAATCGCAGACCTGGCACTTTTTCACGATCTGCTTCACGGCGTGGCTCGCTATCGTGGTGACCTGGATGCTGCCATCGGCCCCCTGCTCGATCGGCGCATCGAGGAGCTGGATCCCATCGAATTGACCATTCTGCGCCTCGGGGCCTACGAGCTGTCGCATCGGCTGGATGTCCCCTACCGGGCGGTGATCAACGAGGGGGTCGAATTGGCCAAGTCCTTCGGCGCCACAGACGGCCACAAGTACGTCAACGGCATTCTCGACAAACTGGCCTCGCGGTTGCGCAGCGCCGAGGTCAGCGCGCGTCGCCGCTGAAGGTACCAAGGTGACCAGTGAATTCGAACTGATCGCCCGACACTTCACGCCTGCCGCCCCGGGTTCACGGGCCGGCGTGGCCCTGGGTGTGGGCGATGACTGTGCGTTGCTGATACCGCGCCCAGGTTCGCGGTTGGCTGTCAGTGTCGATACGTCGGTCGTGGGGGTGCATTTTCCTGCCGATGCGCCGGCCGAGGCGATCGGCCACCGGGCGCTGGCGGTCAGCCTCAGCGACCTGGCGGCCATGGGGGCCGAACCCCGCTGGTGCCTGATGGCCTTGGCCATGGCCGATACCGACGACGCCTGGCTGGCCGAGTTCTCCCGGGGTTTCCATGGCCTCTGTGCGGCGACCGGTACCAGCCTGGTCGGCGGTGACGTGACCCGCGGCGAACTGGCAATCGGGGTGACGGTAATGGGAGAAGTGCCCGGGGGGCAGGCCCTGACTCGGGGTGGAGCAAGGCCCGGAGACCTGCTTGCCGTGACCGGCGCGCTGGGGGGAGGTGCTGGCGGCCTGGCGCTCTGGCAGCGCGGCGAAAGAGATATGCAGCATCCCCTGCTGGAGCGCTACTTGCTTCCCCAGCCCCGCCTGGATGCGGGCCAGGCGCTTCGCGGACTGGCCAATGCGGCCATCGATATTTCCGATGGGTTGCTGGCCGACCTGGGTCATGTGCTGGCCGCTTCCGGCGTGGGCGCGAGGGTCGATGTCGAGGCGCTGCCCTTGGCGGAAGGGCTACTCCAGGCCCTGGGTCCCGAGCGCGCCCGGCAGGCGGCACTGGGTGGTGGCGATGACTACGAGCTGCTGGTCAGCCTGCCCGCCGATGCCATGGCGGAAGCCACCCATCGCCTGGCCGGGCTGGGGCTGTCACTGACCCCGGTTGGAGCGGTCACGGCCGAGCCTGGACTTGTCGGGGTGGCCGATACGGCCCTTCGTGGCTGGCAGCACTTCGGGGCGGCGGACGCCAAGGGCGGGGCATCATGAATCGCGCCCCCCCGAGCGTCTGGCGGCGCCCCGTCCATTTCTTTGCCTTCGGTCTCGGCAGTGGGGCCGTGCCCTGGGCGCCCGGTACCTTCGGTACCCTGGCGGCCATCCCGTTCTACTGGCTGATGTCGGAGCTGCCACTGAACTGGTATCTGATCCTGGTGGCGGTTTCCTTCGTCGTGGGTGTCTGGTTATGCGACAGAACCTCACGGGATCTCGGCGTTCACGACCACTCCGGTATCGTTTGGGATGAGTTCGTCGGTTACTGGATCACCATGGCAGCGGTACCTTTCTCCTGGGAGGCGGCGCTCTGGGGATTCATCCTGTTTCGCATCTTCGACGTCTTCAAGCCTTGGCCGATTCGCTGGGCGGACCGTCGTGTGGCAGGGGGGTTCGGCATCATGATCGATGATGTCCTGGCCGGAATCTACGCCTGGAGTACGATGCACCTCTGGCTTTGGTTACACTAGCTTACCCTGAGACGTGATAGTCAAGGAAACGACAAGGAGGCGGTGCTATGCGCAAGGAACGTCTCATCGTCCCGCTGCTGGTATTTCTGCTGATGCTCTGGCTGGCCGGGCAAGCCCTTTCCAGCCATTTCTTCGAGCGGGAAATGGCGCGAACGCTGAGTGATCTCGAGGCGCGAGGCGAGCTGGTGGTGTCGCGTTCGGAGGTGGAGCGGGGCTGGTGGTCCTCGACCGGACGCATCCATCTGGCGCCGCCGCTGGGGGATGTCTGGCAACTGGAGCTGACCTACAGGGCGCGTCACGGCGTGCTCAACACGCACCTTAACGGTGAGGCGATGCTGCGCCATGGTCCGGATCACGCCCAACTGTTCGGTGACCTGCTGGCCTCTTCGCCTCCCCTCTGGCAGGCCAGCTATCATACCTTGACGGGGACCCTGGAAGGCGGGCTTCGCCTCTCGCCCTTGCGGGTCACCCAGCAGGATCGCGAACTGGTCTTCGATGGTGGGCGGCTCCATTTCAGCGGCGAGCAGGGTGATTGGCGCCTCCGCGCGCACCTTGATGCCTGGCGGTTGACGGATGGCGTCGCCAGCCTTTCCATCGGCCCCTCCACGCTCAACAGCCACTACGCCTATACCGAAGATGCCCATGCCTTCACCCAGGAGGACAGACTGCAGATAGAGTCGATGGCCTGGCGCCAGCCTCAGTTGAGCCTGGATGCCAGCAATCTTCGCGCCACCAATCGCATGGTTCTGGATGAGCGGGAGCTGAGAATGCAGCTCGATATCGACCTGGGCGAAGTGCACACGGCAGGCCAGGTGCTGCTCACCGGGGAGCTGGCACTCGAGTTGTCACGCCTGAATGCCGATGCGCTTCGAGCAAGCACTTCCCGACTTCGGGAGCTGGCGGCCAGTGGCCACCATGAGCTTGACGGCCACGAGCTGCTGGCACAGCTCGAGCCGCATCTGATTCAGGCGCTGAGGGACTCGCCTCGCCTCGACCTGCTGAACCTCCAGCTTGATAGCCCCATGATGGGACTGTCGGCCCGCATCGACGGCTCGCTGTTCTTCGATGGGCGCCGTCTCGATGAGCTGCGGCTTGTCGACATCGACGATCCGGCCATGCAGGCGCGCTGGCGCCGCCGGCTCGATGGCGATTTCACCTGGTACGACCTGCCTACCGTGGTGGCCCTATGGCTCGGCCTGCCATTGGATACCCGCACCCTGGAAGTGGATGTGGGAAGAGGGCAGGTGCGTGTCAACAGCCGACCCTTGCCCCAGCTGTGGCGCTGAGCCTGAGGCGCCAACATGCGCTTTCGTCCTGCTTCCCTGGACATCTTTGCTGCCGTGGCGATTTCACGCCACGCTGAACACGCCACCCTGAAATAGTGGGCCGATGACTTGAAGTTGGTCGGCTGCGCCCGCATTCCTCAGGTCAGACTCCAGCTTCCAGCGGCAGGATGAGGTTTCGATGAGCGATTACGATCAGGATGAGCAGAATTGGCAGCAATCGATGCGTGACGGCACGGATGAGGCG
>SKVX01000368.1 GCA_007129225.1 Halomonas sp. | reverse complement strand
TGCTGATCGTGGTCTCCAACTACGCCTACTCCATGGGCGAGTCCTTCATCGCCGCCTTCCTGCCCGACCTCGGGCCGCCGGAGGACATGGGCAAGATATCCGGCTTCGGCTGGTCGCTGGGCTATGTGGGCGGGCTCTTCGCCGCCGGCTTCACCCTGCTGGTACTGGGTGAGGCCACCGCCGACAACTTCGAGCGTATCCGCTGGGTGGGTCCCTTTGCGGCGGGTTTCTTCCTGGTGACGGCCATTCCCACCTTTCTCTGGGTCAAGGAGCGCGGCACGCCGCAGCCGCCGGGCAAGCCCTACCACCAGATCGCCTGGGAACGGGTGGCGACGACCCTGCACGAACTCAGGCACTTCCGCGATCTGGGCATCTTCCTGGTCTCGCTGCTGTTCTCCATGGCGGGGGTCTACATCATCATTGCCTTCGCCTTCATCTACGGCGCCCAGGTGATCGGTTGGGATGAGGCGATCCGCAACATCATGTTCATCATCGTCCAGATTACCGCGGCGGCGGGGGCGCTGGGCTTCGGTTTCATCCAGGATCGCATCGGTACCAAGCTCACCTACCTGCTAACCTTGGCACTCTGGGTGGCGGCGATCTTCGCCATCTGGGCCACGCCGGAAGTCACGGCCTTCCTCAATCTACGCCTGGGGCTCGAGTGGGAAGCGCAGCACCTCTTCCTGGTGGTGGGCTGCCTGGCCGGGCTCAGCCTGGGATCGAGCCAGTCGGCCAGCCGCGCCCTGGTGGGACTCTTCTCGCCCACACGCAAGGCGGCCGAGTTCTTCGGTTTCTGGGGGCTGGCCAACAAGCTTGCCGGCGTCTT
Source organism: Halomonas sp. (assembly GCA_007129225.1). Taxonomy (GTDB): domain Bacteria; phylum Pseudomonadota; class Gammaproteobacteria; order Pseudomonadales; family Halomonadaceae; genus Halomonas. The sequence continues at coordinate 5,514 of SKVX01000368.1, read as the reverse complement.
CGGCATCATCGGCCTGGGGTTGCTGCAAACGGTGGTCGGCCTGCAGGCCTCCATCCTGCTATGTGCCGCGCTGTTCATTACCGCGATCCTGATCTGCCTTGCCGTCAATCAGGCCCGTGGCCAGCAAGCGGCCCGTGATTGGGAGGTGCGCAATCCGATTCAGGGGATTCAGGGAGGGACAGGCTAGTGTCGCTGCTGCTCGATCCGTTGCTGCTGGTGCTGGTGGCCTTGACCTTCCTGGTAGCCGGTACCGTCAAGGGTGTCATCGGCATGGGCATGCCGACCGTGTCGCTGGCCCTTCTGACGGCTACGGTGGGGCTGCCCTCGGCGATGGCCCTGTTGCTGGCCCCCACCATCATCACCAATATCTGGCAGGCGCTGGTCGGGGGGCAGTTGAGGCAGATCCTGCGGCGGCTCTGGCTTTTCCTGCTGGCGTCCACCGTCACCGTCTGGTTGGGGGTGTCGGTGCTGGCAAGGGTGGACGTGCGCTGGCTCTCGGCCTTGCTCGGGCTGCTGATCGTCTACTATGCGCTATCCGGCCTCTTTCGTCTTGGGGGAGGGGCGATCATGCGCCATGGTCGCCATGCCGGTGCAGTGAATGGTGCGTTGACCGGACTGATCACCGGCATGACCGGCTCCTCGGTCTTTCCGGGCGTGGCCTATCTGCAGGCACTCGGCCTGCCGCGGGACATGCTGGTCCAGGCCATGGGCGTGCTGTTCGTGGTCACGACCGCGGCACTGGGGTTTTCCATGGGTGAGCAGCGTCTGCTCACCGTCGAATTGGCATTGCTTTCGCTGATGGCGGTGGTGCCTGCCCTGCTGGGCATGCAGTTGGGGCAGCGACTCCGACATCGGCTGTCGGAGGCTGCCTTCCGGCGAGTCTTCCTCACCGGTCTGCTGGTGATGGGAGGCTACCTGCTTTTGAGAGCGCTACTCTCCGGCTAATCGGCCAGCAAGGCACGGATCCGGTCGCCGGCCTGGTCGATGCCGACCACGCCGTCGAGATGGCCGCGGTTGCCGTCCAGGGTGACCAGTTCCACCGGGGTTCCGTCGGCGCCGATCATCTCTGCGGTATCGCGGATGCCTTCGGGAGCGAAGACCAGGTCGTTCTCGCTGTAGAGAATGAGCGTCGGCGCGTCGATGGCGGCCAGCCCCTCCTCCAGACTCTCGCCGTGGCCGGTAACGAAGGCCTGGTTGGCCTTGACCAGATAGAGCAGGTGGTTGGCGTCGGCCACCTCGGCCCGGGCGGCGGCGATATCGTCGAGGGTCTGCTCGATGGCGTAGCGGGCGTGAATGTCGCGAGTGGGGTCGGCGTCTTCGTCAGCCCAGCTGCGGTCGAAGGTCTCGTTGGCCCAGTGCCAGTGGTTGGCGTTCAGGGTCACCAGCTTGAGCGCTTCCCGCAGTCCGTCCAGAGGCGGCTCACCATCGTAGTAGTCGCCGTTGTTCCAGTTGGCATCGATCCGGATCGGGGCGGCCCAGGCGCTGAGGGTGGCGAGAAGCCAGGGGTCGCTCTGGCCGCCGCCGATGACCGGGATCAGCCGCTCCACCCGCTCCGGGTAGGCACTGGCCCACTCATAGGCCTGCAGGGCTCCCATGGAGGCTCCCATGACCGCATGCAGCTGTTCGATGCCCTGGCTTTCCAGCAGGGCCTTCTGTACTTCGACGAAGTCGCGGATGGTCACCAGCGGGAAGTCCAGCCCCCAGGGGGCGTCGGTTTTCGGGTTGATCGAGGCGGGGCCGGTGGTCGTGACGTTGGGGTCATGGGCGTTGAGATTGACCAGGGTATCCGAGGAGATGATGTAATACTCATCGGTATCCAGCGGCTTTCCCGGCCCGATGATGGCATCCCAATAGCCCGGTGCGGCATCGTCCTCGGCATAGCGCCCTGCGGCGTGGCTGGTGCCCGAAAAGAAATGCGTGATCAGGATGACGTTATCCTTCGCCTCGTTGAGGCTGCCATAGGCCTCCCAGCCGATCTTGACCGGTGCGATGGTTTCGCCGCTGACGGTGGTGTACTCGTCCATCTCGAAGACTTGCTTCTCCACCAGGCCATCCCAGGCCAGGGCCGCCGAGCTGCCCAGCAGCAGGGCGCCGGCCCAGAGGGCCGTGCCGGCGAGGCGCTGCGGGGTGAGGGAATGCTTTGCCGAGGTGAGGGTCGAATACTCGAAGCTGTCATGCATGGGGCTATCCTTGTTGTAGTCGTTCGCGTGATAGACGTCTGCTCAAGCAGGGCCTTCATGGTCCAGGGTGGCAGGCGCTCTTCAGTACAGACAGCAGGCGCAGGGGTGTCAATGCCAAAAGGGTTGCCCCGACAATGTCCAAGGGAGACGTGCTATGAGCCGTGGTGACGGATCGGTCCGACGGAGCGGGCTGGGTATGATGCTGCTGTTCTGGGCGCTGTTCATCGGCGCCGGTGCCTGGTGGTTCCACGGTTTTCTCGAGCAGCAGCGCAACCCCAACGCCCACTTGGTCAATGCCGTGACCGGGCAAGACGACTCGGTTGTCCTCGAGCGCAACCGTTCGGGCCACTTCATGGCCACCGGACGCATCAATGGCGAGCCGGTGGAGTTTCTGCTCGATACCGGTGCCACCTATGTCGCCGTGCCTGCGGATATGGCCGACCGGCTCGGCCTGGAACGCGCGGGTTCGGCCTGGTTCAATACCGCCAACGGTCGCGTGCGCGGGGACCTGACGACGCTGGATGAGGTCAGCCTGGGTGGTTTTACCGCAGGGCAAGTGCGGGGCTCCATCAGTCCGGGGCTGGACGGAGAGGTGGCTCTGCTGGGCATGAGCTTTCTCAACCGCTTCGATATCGAGATTCGCGATGCCCGGATGATCCTGCGCCCGGCACAGCAACCCTGAGGCGTTCATGACCGACCAACCGAGAGGCCGCCGTGCGGAACGACCCAAGCAGATACCGAGCCCAGGCTGGCTGGACGTCGTCTGGCGAGTCAAGCAGGAGTTGGCCGACGACCGCGTCAACATGCTCGCGGCCGGTATCGCCTTCTACGCCCTGTTATCGCTGTTTCCCGCCATCGCCGCCGTCATTTCCCTGTGGGCGCTGGCCTACGACCCCCATGAGATCGTCAGCCAGATCGATGAAATCAGCCGCTTCATGCCGCCGGGCGGGGCAAGCCTGATCAATGAACAGGCGCGGGAAATCAGCGAGAGCACCGATACCGGGCTCAGCCTGACGGCCATCATCAGTCTTGTCGTGGCGCTGTTCGTGGCCTCCAAGGGTGTGCGTGGAGTGCTGATCGGACTGAACGTCGTCTACGGCGAGGCCGAGCGTCGCCCGCTTCTTCAGCGTGCGTTGATCGTTGCCATCCTTACCCTGGGGCTGATACTGGTTTCCCTGGCTGCCACCGTCTTCGTGGCACTCTTCCCCCTGGGGATCGGCATGCTGGGCCTGGACAGCACCACGGTCAGGGTCATCGGCTGGCTGCGCTGGCCGGTGCTGCTGTTGCTCATGATGCTGATCATCGCCGTGCTCTATCGCTTCGGCCCCTACCGCAGCAAGCCGCGCTGGGAGTGGGTCAGCGTCGGCACCGTCACCGCGACGCTGCTGTGGCTGCTGGGCTCCGGCGGGCTCTCACTGTATGTGAGCCATGTGGCCGACATGGCCGAGCTCTACGGTTCGCTGGGAACCGTCGTTGTGTTGATGCTCTGGTTCTGGCTCTCCGCCTTCGTCGTATTGCTTGGTGCCGAGATCAACGCTGAAATGGAGCGACAGACCCGCGAGGACACCACCGTCGGCGAACCACGGCCCATGGGCGAGCGTGGCGCCTATGCCGCCGACACCCTGGGCCCCAAGCGCCCCTGGCAACAGCCCAAGCGATCCCGGCATGGAGACGAATCATGAGCCTGACCCAGCGACTCGGCATCGAGCTTCCCCTTCTTCAAGCGCCCATGGCCGGTGTTCAGGGCTCGGCGCTGGCCGTCGCGGTATCCGAGGGCGGCGGTCTCGGGGCGCTGCCCTGCGCCATGCTGAGCCCCCAGGCCATGAGCGACGAGCTCGAAAGGATTCGAGGGCAGACTTCACGACCGCTCAATGTCAACTTCTTCTGCCACCTGCCGCCAGAGCCCGACCCTGCCCGCGATGCGCGCTGGCATCAGGCGCTGGCACCCTACTATGCGGAGCTGGGCCTCGACATCGACAGCGTAGCGTCGGGCGCCGGCAGGCGGCCCTTCGACCACCAGGCCTGTGACGTGCTGGAAGTATTCCGCCCCGAGGTGGTGAGCTTTCACTTCGGCCTGCCATCATCGGCACTGCTTGAGCGGGTCAAGGCCTGGGGGGCGACGGTACTCTCCTCGGCCACCACGGTGGAAGAGGCCCTGTGGCTCGAGGCAAATGGCGCCGATGCGGTGATCGCCCAGGGGCTTGAGGCGGGCGGCCATCGCGGCATGTTCCTGACCCAGGACCTCACCACCCAGGTCGGCACCCTGGCGCTGCTGCCCCAGGTGAAGGAAGCCGTGTCGGTGCCGGTGATCGCCGCCGGGGGCATCACCGACGCCCGTGGCGTGGCGGCGGCGCTCGCGCTGGGGGCGGATGCGGTTCAGGTCGGAACCGCCTTTCTCTGCTGTCCCGAAGCGACTACCTCGTCGCTGCATCGCCGGGCGCTGCAGAGTGAGGCGGCGCGTCACACCGCTTTGACCAACCTCTACAGCGGGCGGCCGGCGCGGGGTATCGTCACGCGCCTGATGCGTGAACTTGGCCCCATCAGCAGCGTTGCGCCGGCCTTCCCGTTGGCCACGGCGGCCATCGGCCCGTTGCGCAGCGCCGCCGAGGCGCTGGGAAGCAGCGATTTCTCGCCCCTGTGGGCCGGGCAGAACGCCAGCGGTTGTCGCAACGTACCCGCCGCCGAGCTGCTGCGAGAGCTGGTCCGCGAAATTTCCTGAGGCTGCGATGACGCGGTGGCGGCAGGACTGATACCATGGACGAATGAACAGTATTTCGCCTGTCGCGCCGGTCACGGCCTCCCTCGACGATCCCTTCTACTATCTGGCGAACTTTCGCTTCGTACTCGGTTGGGTGAGCGAGCGCCACGATGATCTCCTGGACGACGGCGAGCGGCGCTTCATCGCCGGCTTCGATGCGTTGCCGCGGGCTTCCCAGGCGCTGCTGGTGCGCATGGTCATGCGCAAGGGCGAGCACTTCCGTACCACGAAGCTGGTCTATGCCGAGATCGACGATGCCGCGATGGCGCTCGATGTGTTGATTGAGACCGGCTGGGTCGAGGCCGACCCGTTGCTGAGCCTGGAAGAGCTGTTTCGCCAGATGCGCCTGGCCGAGCTGCGCCGCGTCCTTGGCGAGGAGATTGCGTCGGCGGGTCTGTCGAAGTCGGCGGGCAAGGAGGCGCTGTACCAGGCACTGTCACGCCGGCTAGACGCACCGCGCCGGCTGGCCGATTGGGGGGAGGCATCGTTCCTGCAGGGAGAGCGGGTCGTTCGGTTGGCTGTCATGGCCATCTGTGACCGCCTGCGCCTGATGTTCTTCGGCAACCTGCGCCAGGA
>SKVX01000289.1 GCA_007129225.1 Halomonas sp. | reverse complement strand
TGGGCTTCAACAATGCCGGCATCGACCATCTGGTGGCCCAGGTGCAGAAGAGCCGCTTCGACGGCATCATCGGCATCAATATCGGCAAGAACTTGACTACCCCGGTGGAGCAGGCGGTGGACGACTACCTGGTCTGCCTGGACAAGGCGCACCCCCACGCCCATTACGTGACCGTCAACATCTCGTCGCCCAATACGCCGGGGCTGCGCAATCTTCAGTTCGGGGAGCACCTCGACGCCCTGCTAGGCACGCTGCGCGAAGCCGGCAGCCGACTGGACCAGCAGGCCGGGCGCCGGGTACCCCTGGCGGTCAAGATCGCGCCGGACATGACGCCCGAGGAGGTGGGGCTGGTTGCCGCCAGCATCTCGGCCAACGGCATCGATGCGGTGATCGCCACCAACACCACCGTGTCGCGTGACGCGGTCGCCGGGCTGGCGCATGCCGACGAGCAGGGTGGACTGTCGGGGCGTCCCGTGTTCGAGTCCTCCAACACCGTCATTCGCGAACTGCGGCGCCACCTGCCGGAGATGCCGATCATTGGCGTGGGGGGGGTCGATAGCGGAGAGGCGGCCGTGGCCAAGGTGGCGGCCGGTGCCGATCTGATCCAGCTCTATTCGGGCTTCATCTATCGCGGTCCGGCCCTGGTCGGGGAATGCGCCCAGGCACTCAAGGCGGCGCGGGACTGAGAAAGGATAAGAGGGAAGGGGTGGGCCTGGGGGCTCCTAGATACAAGAAAGCCCGTGAAGCGACTCACGGGCTTGTGTCGTCACCGCCTCGGATGGGCGGCAAGGGACGGTCGATTGGGTGGAAAGATTCGTTACAACACCATGGGGTTCTTGTGAATGCCGGAGACGCCGGTCATACCGGCCCACTGATCCCCACGGCCTTCACGCCAACCACTCATCCAGTATTCACGTATATTGACATCCTGACTGGGACAGTCGTCGCGGGAGCGCCCGGAAATGCCTGCCTTGTAGCCGTGGAGGTAGGCGCGCTGGAAGCGATCACGTTTCTGTCTTTTCATCGGATGACCTCTCGTAAAGGTACCAATTTGGGGCGTACGACATGTACGACCCGACGTTCCACCGCCCGCATAACCGTGTCAAACGGCAGAGCGAATGGGTGCAAGTCCAAGCAGGACTCGCCAAGAGAACGCATGCATCCTTACAGTAGCTACTAAGACTAGTCTTAGCCCATTTCGGGTGTCATTGTCGACCTATCTTTCGTCAAAAGCCGGACTCAATTTTGTAACAAAAGGAACATGCCCGACCCGAGGGGCGGGAAAGACACCATGAGCGAGCCATTGAATACCGATACCCGTGCCTTCCTGGCCACCTGTCCCAAGGGATTGGAAGAGCTGTTGGCAGACGAGCTCCGTGCCCTGGGTGCCGAGCCATTCAAGACCACCGTGGCCGGCGTGCACTTCGAGGGCGACCTCGCCGCCGCCTATCGCGCCTGCCTCTGGTCGCGTCTGGCCAATCGCATCGTACTCTGCCTGGCGCGTGCGGAGGGCATCGAGAGCCCCGATTCGCTGCGCCAGGCGGTTACTACCGTGGATTGGGCCGAGCACCTGCGATCCGGATCCACTTTGGCGGTGGATTTCCATGGCCGCTCGGAGCAGATCCGCCATACCCGCTTCGGTGCCCAGACCGTCAAGGATGGCGTAGTCGATGCCCTGCAGACGGCGGGAAGGCCGCGGCCGGACGTCGACCTGAAGGAGCCGGACCTGCGCCTCTATGCCCACCTGCATCGCGGCCGGTTGACCCTGGGCGTGGACCTCTCCGGGGAGAGCCTGCATCGGCGTGGCTACCGACGGGACGTCGGCCATGCGCCACTGAAGGAGAATCTCGCCGCTGCCCTGTTGATGCGGGCCGGCTGGCCCGAGCGGCTGCGGGCCGGTGAACATCTGGTAGACCCCCTCTGCGGTGCCGGCACCCTGTTGATCGAGGCGGCACTGATGGCCGCCGACATGGCCCCCAACCTGAATCGGGCACGCTTCGGCTTTCACGGCTGGGCGCAGCATGACGAGGCGCTGTGGGCAGAGCTCAAGCGCGAGGCGGAAGCGCGTGCCAGCATCGGCCGCAAGCGCTGCCGCAACCGCTTGTTCGGCTTCGACCAGAGCCCGCCGGCGCTGGCCGCGGCCAAGGCCAACGCCATGCGGGCCGGCATTCCGGCCCTTGTCACCTTCAAGGGCGCCTCCCTGGAGCAGCTGCAGCGCCCCGCCGAGCTTGATGAGGCGGCGCGGGGGCTGGTGATCGCCAACCCCCCCTATGGGGAGCGTCTGGGAGAGCTGCCCGAGCTGGTGGCGCTCTATGCCGGGCTGGGCGAGGGGGTGCGCCGTGCCTTTCCCGGTTGGCGGCTGGCGGTCTTTACCGGCAACCCCGATCTCGGCCATCGCATCGGACTGCGGGCCGACAAGCAGTACTCGCTGAAGAATGGGCCTCTCGATGCCAAGCTGCTGCTGATGAACGTGACGGCAGCCACCGCCGATGCGGATGCCCCGGTGAAGCCGGAAGGGCAGCCGCGCAGCGACGGGGCGCAGATGTTCGCCAACCGCCTGGAGAAGAACCGCAAGCGGCTGAAGAAATGGCTCAAGCAGAGCGGTGAGAGCTGCTATCGGCTTTATGATGCCGACATGCCCGAGTATGCCCTGGCGGTGGATGTCTACGGGGATCGGGTGCACGTGCAGGAGTACGCGCCACCGCGCTCGGTGAATGCCGCCCAGGCGCAGAAGCGGCTGTTCGATGCCCTGCAGGTGATTCCCGAGGTGCTGGAAGTGGATGCCGGCCAAGTGGTGATCAAGCGTCGCGAGAAGCAGAGCGGCAACGCGCAGTACCGCAAGCAGGCCAGCAGCGGGGAGCGCTTCCAGGTGCGCGAGGGGCGTGCCAGGGTGTGGGTCAACCTGCGCGACTACCTCGATACCGGCCTGTTTCTCGACCACCGTCCGGTGCGGCGCATGCTGGCCGAGATGGCGCCCGGTACGCGCTTTCTCAACCTGTTCTGCTATACCGGCGCGGCCACGGTCCAGGCGGCCTTGGGTACGGAGGAGGCGGGCGGCGCGTCGGACAGCATCAGCGTCGATCTTTCCAACACCTACCTGGAGTGGGCGCGGGACAACTTTACCTTGAACGGGCTCGACCCGGCGCGGCATCGGGTGGTGCGTGACGACTGCCTGCGCTGGCTGGAAACCGCCAGGGCCGAGTTCGACCTGATCTTCCTCGACCCGCCGACCTTCTCCAACTCCAAGAAGATGGACGGTACCCTGGACGTGCAGCGCGACCATGTTCGGCTGTTGGAGCTGACGATGGCGCGCTTGGCCCCCGGCGGTACCCTGGTGTTCTCCAACAACCAGCGTCGCTTCCAGCTCGATCCGGAACTGACCGAGCGCTATGCGGTGCAGGATATCTCGGCGAAGACGTTCGATCCGGATTTCCAGAGGCGCCCCGGCCTGCATCATTGCTTCCTGATTCGCCACCGGGAGGACGCATGATCCGGCTGAGGCTCTATACCACCCTGGGCTGCCATCTTTGTGAGCAGCAGGAATCACTGCTGGCCCTGCTGCTGCTCGGCGAATATCGCCTCGAGAAGATCGAGATCAGCGAGAACGAGGCACTGATGGAGCGCTACGGGATACGCATTCCGGTACTGGCGGACGAGGCGGGCGAGGAGCTGGACCGCGGCTTCGAGCCGCCTCGTCTGGCGGCCTGGCTGGCCGTGCGAGGCTGGCTGGATGAGGCAGCCTGGCAGGCCCTCCAGAGCCAGTTGGCGGGCGAATCCGAGTCCAGCGAGGCGAAGGGCGCCGTCATGCGCAACGGCCGGCGCTATCTGGGTTGAATGGGTGCGTTGACATAGCGGATATCAGCTCTCTCTTTTGGAGTGGTGTGTTGCCCCCACATTGTGACAACTTGGTGGCATAAGCACGATGGCGCGGGGGGTGGATATGAATGCACCACAGCGCAGGCCGTGGCGGCAGGTCGTGCTGGGTGGCATGTTGTTGGCATTGGCCGGTACTGCCCTGTCAGCTGGCGATATCGGGCTGACCGACGAAGAGCGGCAGTACCTCAGAGAGAACGAGCCCATCGTGTTCGTCAGCCAGACCGGCTACCCCCCCTTTGAATTCGTCGATGCCAACCAGCAGCGCCGTGGCATGATGGTGGAACTTGCCCAGTGGATTGCCACCGAGGCCGGCTTTCATGCCCAGTTCACCGATACCGTCTTCCAGCAAGCGCAGCAACGGCTGCTGAGTGGAGATGCTGATGTCCTGACCAGCTTTTTCTTCAGCGAGGCCAGGGACCGTGAGTTCGATTTCACCCAGACCGTCTTCCAGGTGCCAGCGTCAATTTTCGTTGCCGCGCAGCGACCCGACATCGCCCTGGTGTCGGACCTTGATGGCAAGCGCGTGGCCACGCAGCGCGGCGACTACGCCAAGGAGTACCTGGCCTCGCTGGATATCGAACTCGAGCTGATCCAGACCGACGACTTCGCCAGCGCGGCGCGAGCTGTGATCGACGGTGATGCCGATGCCATGGTGGGAGACGAGCAGATCGTTCTCTACTACCTGTACAGCCGTGGCCTTCACGAGCTCATGAAACGGGTTGGCGAGCCGCTGTATGTGGGTCTGAATGCCATGGCGGTCGTGGAAGGCAACCATCTGCTGCAGTCGGTCCTGAACAAGGGGGTCGAGCATGCCCGCACCAGTGGGACGCTCGATCGCCTGCAGGAGAAGTGGGTGGGTGTTGAGCTGCCCGGGGCTGGATTCCATTGGCACGATTACTGGCATTACGGGGTGGGCCTGGCGTTGCTTGTCATGTGGGTCGTGGCCTGGAACGTCAGGTTGCGGCATCTTGTTTCGCGCAAGACAGCCCAGCTCGAGCTCGCAGCCAGCGTGTTTCGACACGCTCGTGAGGGCATCATCATGACTGATGCCCAGGGCGCCATTCTCGATACCAACGATGCCTTTACCCGTATCACTGGCTACTCCAGGGACGAGATTCTCGGCAAGAATCCCCGCTTGCTGCAGTCGGGGCACCAGGGCGATGCTTTCTACCGGCAGTTATGGGAAGACTTGCTCGAACAGGGCGCCTGGGAAGGAGAGCTCTGGAACCGGCGCAAGAACGGTGAGGTGTTTCCGGAGCTGCTGACTATCTCGAAGGTGAGCGACAAGCAGGGAAAGGCGTCGCACTTTGTGGGCATCTTCACTGACATCAGCAGGCAGAAGGAGTACGAGCGACAGCTCCAGAGCATGGCCTTCTATGACAGCCTGACAGGGCTGCCGAACAGAACGCTGCTTGCAGACAGGTTGCATCAGGCCATGCTGTCGGCGCGACGAAACGGCTGCAAGGTGTCGCTGGCCTACATCGACCTGGATGGCTTCAAGGAGATTAATGACCGGCTTGGACACGAGTTTGGTGATCGCGTGCTCGTGACCATCGCCGAGCGTTTGACACATGCCCTGCGCGAAGCCGATACGGTGGCCCGGTTCGGTGGCGATGAGTTTATCCTGGTTCTGCCTGGGCAGAGTGATGTGGCAAGCGTGAGCACGCTCATAGCCCACTTGCTTGGCCATATCGCGGAACCGATAGAGATAGAGGGAACCTGCTTGTATGTGTCGGGTAGTGTCGGCGTGGTTCACTTTGACCCCGAAGACGACATCGCGCCTGAGCAGCTCATACGCCAGGCCGACCAGGCCATGTATCAAGCCAAGCAGGCCGGCAAGAACCGCTTCCACGTCTTCGATGCAGAGCACGATCGGGCGGTGCGGGGACATCACGAGAGTCTCGAGCGCATTCGTGACGCCCTGGCCAACGACGAGTTCGTGCTTCACTACCAGCCCAAGGTCAACATGTCGACGGGGGAAGTGATCGGCGTGGAGGCACTGATACGCTGGCAGCACCCCCGGCGAGGCCTGTTGGCGCCAGCCGCCTTCCTTCCCGCCATCCAGCAGCATCCCCTGGCCATCGACCTGGGCGAGTGGGTACTGGCCCAGGCACTTGGTCAGTTCGAGGCCTGGGTGGCCACCGGCATCAGGCTACCGGTGAGCATCAATATCGATGCCATTCACCTCCAGCAGGCTGACTTCGTTGCGCGTTTGCGTGCCGAGGTCGAACGCCATCCCAGCGTGATGCCGGGCGATCTCGAGCTCGAGGTGCTTGAGACCAATGCATTCAGCGATGTCGCCCATGTAACCTTGGTGATGCAGGCATGCCGCGAGTTTGGCGTCGATTTTGCGATCGATGATTTTGGCACCGGTTATTCATCGCTGACGTACCTTCGCCACCTCCCTGCCAGCGTCCTCAAGGTGGACCAAAGTTTCGTCCGCGACATGCTCGATGACCCGGAAGACCTCAC
>SKVX01000228.1 GCA_007129225.1 Halomonas sp. | reverse complement strand
TATTCATGCGCAGCGAGCCGGCCACGTTGATGGCGGCGGCATCGCCCCGGCTGCCTCCGGCCACCGCCATGGTCACCACGATACTGATCAGGGCCATGGCACTGATCGCCAGCAGTGAGGCCACAATGCGGGCCACCAGGGAGCGTTGCAACAGTTTCATCGCCAGATGGGGACTCCGGTGTGTTGCGGGGAATGGATAGCCACTATACCCCAGTGGGTAGCCGCTGCACCTTACCCTATTAGGTAGCGTCAGCTCCCTATAAGGGGGTACCTCGCTTGCCCTTTTGACGCTATGGGCCAGGGTGCCGAGAATTCGTTGGACCACTCCCTCGGACTCACCGTTCATGAAGTCTGCCGGAAAAGCCCCCGCGGCGGGCGTGCAGGGCGACTATCGTTCGCTGGTGGTCGTGCTGCTGTCGCCCCTTGCTTTCGCGCTGGTATTCGCCAGCTGGACCATCTTCGCCGTGCTGGGCGTCGAGTTGAAGAGTGCCTTGGGCTTCGGTGAGGTGCAGTTTGCCATGCTGCTGGCCATGCCGATGCTCACCGGCGCGCTGTCGGCCCTGCCCCTGGCCATCCTGGCGAATCGCATCGGTGGCCGGCGGGTCATGATCGGCTGCCTGCTGCTGATCTGCCCCTTCCTCTGGGCCATCGCCCACTCCCGGGAGTACGGCGACTTCCTGCTGGCGGGGGCTGGGCTGGGGCTGGGTGCCGGTTCACTGGCCGCAGGGCTGGTCTACGTCTCCGCCCTCTGCCCGCGCCGTCACGCCGGTCTGGCGCTGGGGCTCTACGGCGCCGGCATGCTGGGGGCAGGGCTTACCTACTTCCTGCTGCCGCTGATCAGCCAGGCCTATGGCTGGCCCATGGCGCCGAAACTCTTCCTGCTGCCGATACTGCTGGTGGCAGGACTGCTGTGGCTGTTCGCCGAGGATGAACCACACCCCGAGGCGTCCGAGCCGGATGCCCTGGACGAGGTTCCGCCCCCGCCTGCCGGGAGGTGGCACGGTGGGTTGCCCGCGCCGGCCGTCTGGCGCCTGGCCCTCTACTACAGTTTCTTCTACGGCGCCTTCGTGGCGCTGGCGCTATGGCTGCCCGCCTACCTGGCGGCCCAGTACCAGCTGCCGCTGAAGAGCGCGGCGCTCTGGGCACTGATGTTCACACTGCCGGGAGGCCTGGGACAGATCCTGGGTGGCGCCTTGGCCGATCGGCGCGACTTTCGCGACTTGCGCTGGTGGGTCAGTGCCTGCGTGATGGTCTGCCTGTTCCTGCTCTCCTACCCCGACTTCACCATGCAGGTCCATGGCGTGCACGGTGACCTGGTCCTGCGCTTTTCCATGCCCCTGTGGGGCTTTGTCAGCCTGATGGCGGCGATGGGGCTGGCCATGGGCATCGGCAAGGGCAGCCTGATGTGCCTGCTGCACCGCGATCATGGCGACGACATGGCCCGTTCTGGCGGACTGGCACTGGCCCTGGGCGGGCTCTTCGCCGCCGTTTTGCCGCTGATGTTCGTGCTCGGCAACGAGTGGATCGGCGTACGCACCGCCGGCTTCATGTTTCTCTACGCCGCGCTCGCGGTGTGCATGCTGGTCATGCTCTGGGACTCCACGGCCCGTACCGGCAACCCTTCCTGACGGGGCTTATCCCCTTCGCACGGTGTGCCTATCACCTTATGGGTAGTTGGGGTGTATATGGAGGTAACCGGGCAGTAATCCGCTTTTCGATCCTCCAGAATCCTCTCCAAGAACCTGCCCCGGCGGTCGTGTGGAACACGGCGCACGACACGGCAGGCGGGGTGGCCCGGGTGCCACGCATCATTTCAAGAAGCCTGGAGATCGACCATGAGTCACTTCTTAGATCGGCTGAATTTCTTCCGCAAGGCGCGCGAGCCCTTCGCCAACGACCATGGCGAGACCCGCGACGAGTCGCGTGGTTGGGAAGACAGCTACCGGCAGCGTTGGCAGCATGACAAGGTCGTGCGTTCCACCCACGGCGTGAACTGCACCGGCTCCTGCAGCTGGAAGATCTACGTCAAGAACGGCCTGGTCACCTGGGAGACCCAGCAGACCGATTACCCGCGCACCCGCCCGGACCTGCCCAACCATGAGCCGCGTGGCTGCCCGCGTGGCGCCAGCTACTCCTGGTACATGTACAGCGCCAACCGCCTCAAGTATCCGCTGGTGAGAAAGCCGCTGCTCAAGCTGTGGCGCGAAGCCAAGCAGCAGCATGGCGACCCGGTCGATGCCTGGGCCGCCATCGTCGAGGATCCGGCCAAGACCAAGCAGTACAAGCGCGCTCGCGGTATGGGCGGCTTCGTGCGTGCCAACTGGGACGAGCTCAACGAGCTGATCGCCGCCTCCAACGTCTACACCGCCAAGCAGTACGGTCCCGACCGTATCATCGGCTTCTCGCCGATCCCCGCGATGTCGATGGTCAGCTACGCCGCGGGCAGCCGCTACCTGTCGCTGATCGGCGGCGTGTGCATGAGCTTCTACGACTGGTACTGCGACCTGCCGCCGGCCAGCCCCCAGACCTGGGGCGAGCAGACCGACGTGCCGGAATCGGCCGACTGGTACAACTCCGGCTACATCATCGCCTGGGGTTCCAACGTGCCCCAGACCCGTACCCCGGATGCCCACTTCTTCACCGAAGTGCGCTACAAGGGTACCAAGACCGTCTCCATCACCCCGGATTACGCCGAGGTCTCCAAGCTCACCGACGAGTGGCTGTCGGTCAAGCAGGGTACCGATGCCGCACTCGGCATGGCCATGGGCCACGTGATCCTCAAGGAGTTCCACCTCGACAACCCCAGCGCCTACTTCACCGAGTACGTGCGCAAGTACTCCGACATGCCCTTCCTGGTGGAACTGGAACTGCGTGAGGACGGCAGCTACGCGCCTGGCCGGCAGCTGCGCGCCAGCGACTTCGAGGCCAGCCTGGGCCAGGAGAACAACCCGGAGTGGAAAACCGTCGCCTGGGACGAGACCCGCGATCAGCTGGTCGTGCCGCGCGGCTCCATCGGCTTCCGTTGGGGCGAGACCGGTGACGAGGTGGGCAAGTGGAACCTGGAGTCGCTCGATGCCGAGGGCACCGAGATCAAGCCGCTGCTCACCCTGGCCGAGAACCATGACGAAGTGGCCCGGGTCGCCTTCCCCTATTTCGGCGGCATCGAACATGAGCACTTCAACCATGTGAAGGGCGAAGGTGCCGGTGCAGCCGACGACCTGCTGTTCCACAGCCTGCCCGCCAAGCGCATGAAGAAGGCCGACGGCACCGACATGCTGGCCGTCACCGTGTTCGACCTGATGTGCGCCAACTACGGTATCGACCGCGGCTTCGGCAAGGAGGGCGAGGACGACGGCGCCACTTCCTACGACCAGGTCCGCCCCTACACCCCGGCCTGGCAGGAGAAGATCACCGGCGTGCCCGCCGAGCAGGTCGCCCGCATCGCCCGCGAGTTCGCCGACAACGCCGACAAGACCCAGGGCCGTTCCATGATCATCGTGGGTGCCGCGATGAACCACTGGTACCACATGGACATGAACTACCGTGGCCTGATCAACATGCTGGTCATGTGTGGCTGTATCGGTCAGAGCGGCGGCGGCTGGGCCCACTACGTGGGTCAGGAGAAGCTGCGTCCGCAGACCGGCTGGACCCCGCTGGCCTTCGGCCTCGACTGGCAGCGCCCGCCGCGCCACATGAACTCCACCTCGTTCTTCTACAACCACTCCTCCCAGTGGCGCTACGAGAAGCTGGAGATCAAGGAGATCCTGTCGCCGCTGGCCAAGGCCGAGGACTACCCCGGCAGCCTGATCGACTTCAACGTCCGCTCCGAGCGCATGGGCTGGCTGCCCTCCGCGCCGCAGCTCGGCACCAACCCGCTGCGCCTGGCCAAGGCCGCGGAAGCCGCCGGCATGTCCACCAAGGACTACGCCGTCCAGCAGCTCAAGAGTGGTGAGCTGGCGTTTGCCGCGGAAGATCCGGACAACGCCCAGAACTTCCCGCGCAACATGTTCATCTGGCGCTCCAACCTGCTGGGCAGCTCGGGCAAGGGCCACGAGTACATGCTCAAGTACCTGCTGGGTACCCGTCACGGCATCCAGGGCAAGGACCTGGGGGATTTCGGCGGCCAGAAGCCCCAGGAAGTGAAGTGGCACGACGAGGCGCCGGAAGGCAAGCTCGACCTGGTGGTCACGCTGGACTTCCGCATGTCCTCCACCTGCCTTTACTCGGACATCGTGCTGCCCACTGCCACCTGGTACGAGAAGGACGACCTCAACACCTCGGACATGCACCCCTTCATCCACCCGCTGACCGCGGCCACCGACCCGGCGTGGGAGTCGCGCAGCGACTGGGACATCTACAAGGGCATCGCCAAGGCCTTCTCCAAGGTCTGCGTGGGGCACCTGGGCGAGGAGACCGACCTGGTCACCCTGCCGCACCAGCACGATTCTCCCGCCGAGCTTGCCCAGGTCGAGGTCAAGGACTGGAAGAAGGGCGAGTGCGAGATGATCCCCGGCAAGACCATGCCGGCGCTCATCGAGGTCAAGCGCAACTATCTCGAGACCTACGAGCGCTTCACCTCCGTAGGGCCGCTGCTGGAGAGCATCGGCAACGGCGGCAAGGGCATCGCCTGGAATACCGATAGCGAGGTCGAGCTGCTCGGGAAGCTCAACCACTGCAAGCTCGATGGACCGCACAAGGGGCGTCCGCTGATCGAGACGGCCATTGATGCCGCCGAGATGATCCTGACCCTGGCGCCGGAGACCAACGGCCACGTGGCGGTCAAGGCCTGGAATGCGCTGTCAAAGATCACCGGGCGCGACCACACCCACCTGGCACGGCCCAAGGAGGAGGAGAAGATACGCTTCCGCGACGTGGTCGCCCAGCCGCGCAAGATCATCTCGAGTCCGACCTGGTCCGGCCTGGAGGACGAGCACGTCTCCTACAACGCCGGCTACACCAACGTCCACGAGATGATTCCGTGGCGCACCGTGAGCGGCCGCCAGCAGTTCTACCAGGACCACCCCTGGATGCGTGCCTTCGGCGAGAGCCTGCTGGTCTACCGTCCGCCGATCAACACCAAGACGATCACCGGGTTCGATCTGCCCGAGGACAACGGCTATCCGGCCAAGGCGCTGAACTGGATCACGCCGCACCAGAAGTGGGGTATCCACTCCACCTACAGCGACAACCTGCTGATGCTGACGCTGAACCGCGGCGGCCCGGTGGTGTGGATGTCGGAGACCGATGCCCAGGAGATAGGTATCGAGGACAACGACTGGATCGAGCTGTACAACGCCAACGGCGCCATTACCGCTCGTGCCATCGTCAGCCAGCGGGTCAAGGCGGGCATGGTCATGATGTACCACGCCCAGGAGCGCAACGTGAACGTACCCGGCTCCGAGGTCACCAAGACCCGCGGCGGCATGCATAACTCCGTGACCCGGGTCTGCCCCAAGCCGACTCACATGATCGGCGGCTACGCCCAGCTCTCTTACAGCTTCAACTACTACGGAACCGTTGGCTCCAACCGCGATGAATTCGTCCTGATACGCAAGATGAAGAGAATCGACTGGCTCGACGGCGAAGGCAACGACAGCGTTCAGGAGGCCGTGAAATGAAGATTCGTTCCCAGGTAGGCATGGTCCTCAACCTCGACAAGTGCATCGGCTGCCACACCTGCTCGATCACCTGCAAGAACGTCTGGACCAGTCGTGAAGGCATGGAGTACGCCTGGTTCAACAACGTCGAGACCAAGCCCGGTATCGGCTATCCCAAGGAGTGGGAGAACCAGAAGAAGTGGAAGGGCGGCTGGCTGCGTCGCCGCGACGGCAAGATCGAGCCGCGCATCGGCGGCAAGTGGCGGGTGCTGGCGAACATTTTCGCCAACCCCGACCTGCCCGAACTCGACGACTACTACGAGCCGTTCGACTTCGACTACGAGCATCTGCATACCGCCAAGCAGGCCGACCACCAGCCGGTGGCACGCCCGCGCTCGCTGGTCTCCGGCGAGCGCATGAAGAAGATCGAATGGGGTCCCAACTGGGAGGAGATCCTCGGTACCGAGTTCGCCAAGCGGCGCAAGGACACCAATTTCGAGAAGATCCAGGCCGACATCTACGGCCAGTTCGAAAACACCTTCATGATGTACCTGCCGCGCCTGTGCGAGCACTGCCTGAACCCGACCTGCGTGGCGTCGTGCCCCAGTGGCGCGATCTACAAGCGGGAAGAGGACGGCATCGTCCTGATCGACCAGGACAAGTGCCGCGGCTGGCGGATGTGCATCTCCGGCTGCCCGTACAAGAAGATCTACTACAACTGGAAGACCGGCAAGTCCGAGAAGTGCATCTTCTGCTA
>SKVX01000436.1 GCA_007129225.1 Halomonas sp. | reverse complement strand
GCTTGCCGATTCAAGCTAGTTAGGCGGCATGGGGGCGTCAAATGAGGGGGAAAGGGGCGCTCGCAGCCAAGGTCGACTGGCGCCTGACGGGGCCAGTCGCGGCGCGGAGTCGGGGCGCCGAGCCGAGCGCTCCGACAGCTGTTTTTCCTGCCACGGCACCAACAAAAACGCCCCGACGATCGTCTCGTCGGGGCGTTGTCGTGCCGGTTTTCTAACGATCAGCCCAGCAGGTGCTCGACGGCGGCGCGCTCTTCACGCAGCTCGTCTTCGGTGGCTTTCATGCGGCCACGGCTGAAGTCGTCGACCTCGAGACCCTGGACGATCTCGTAGTCGCCGTTCCGGCAGCGCACCGGGTAGGAGTAGATGATGCCCTTCTCGATGCCGTAGCTGCCATCGGAGGGAATCGCCATGCTCACCACGCCGTCGGCACCCAGCGCCCAGTCGCGCATGTGGTCGATAGCGGAAGAGGCGGCGGAGGCGGCGGAAGAGGCACCACGCGCCTTGATGATCGCCGCGCCGCGCTGCTGCACGTCGGGGATGAAGGTGTTCTCGTACCAGTCGCGCTCGACCAGGTCGAAAGCGGCCTTCCCGTCCACCTTGCAGTGGGCCAGGTCCGGGTACTGGGTCGCGCTGTGGTTGCCCCAGATGATCATGTTCTCGATGTCAGTGACACGCTTGCCGGTCTTCTGGGCCAGCTGGGTCAGGGCGCGGTTGTGGTCCAGGCGCGTCATGGCGGTGAACTGACGCGGGCTGAGGTCCGGCGCGTTGCAGGAGGCGATCAGGGCGTTGGTGTTGGCGGGGTTGCCCACCACCAGGACGCGCACGTCGCGGCTGGCGTTGTCGTTCAGCGCCTTGCCCTGCACGGAGAAGATCGCCGCGTTGGCTTCGAGCAGGTCCTTGCGTTCCATGCCGGGGCCGCGCGGGCGAGCGCCGACCAGCAGGGCGAAGTCGGCATCCTTGAATGCGACATTGGGATCGTCGGTGGCGACGATGTCCTGCACCAGGGGGAAGGCACAGTCGTTCACTTCCATGACCACCCCGTTCAGGGCATCCATGGCCGGCGTGATCTCGAGCAGCTGGAGAATGACGGGCTGATCCGGGCCCAGCATGTCGCCAGCCGCGATACGGAAGATAAGGGAGTAGCTGATCTGGCCAGCACCGCCGGTAATGGCAATACGTACGGGATCTTTCATCATTGCTCCTTCGGATTGGTCGCCGTGAGGATGAGCCGGCTGGCATGAGGGCCGCCCAGACTCGGATTCGGAACGCCGTGAATGTTATGCCTGCAGTGCACAAAACTCAATCCGACCTCCGGCTAGGAGCCTGTCACATCGTGCACGAAGGCTTCCCTTTCGATGAAATATTGCGAGAATTGGCGCCTCCAGGGAAGTTTGCCGGTTCTATAACGAAACAGATTGAATGAAATTGGCCCAACGCCCGGTTTTTGCAGTAGATTGAGGCGACTGATCGGCCACTACCCTGCGCCAGTCTGCGCCCAGTGAGCGCTTGCCGTTCAAGTCAAACCATGGAAGGTCGCATGCCCAGACGTCCTCCGCTGTCCTATCTGCTGGCTGCCGCCCTGCTGCTGGGGCTCTTGCTGTGGCTGGCCTTCGGCGACATGCAGCGTTTCCAGACATCGGCGCCACCGGCCGACCCGGCACGGGAGGCGACACCGTCCCGCGTCGAGTACCGGCTCAGCCAGGCCGCCCCCCACGCGCCTCGGCTGGTGGCCCAGGGACAGCTGGCAGCCGCCCGGGAGGTGGAGCTTCGCAGCCGCCAGGCCGGCCGGGTCGCCGAGCTGCCGGTCGCCCTGGGCGCGAGGGTGGAAGCCGGCGATACCCTGCTGGTCCTCTCACCGGACGCCCTGGAGGCACAGCTGGCAAGGGCAGAAGACCAGCTCAGCCTGGCCCGTGCCGAATTGAGCGGTGCCGCTGACCTGCGCCGGCGCGAACTAATCTCGCAGCCCGAATACCTGCGACTGCAGAGCAGCGTCAGCATGGCCGCCGCCGATGTCGCCGAGCTGCGCCATACCCTGGACGAGACGCGCCCCGTCGCACCCTTCGATGGCGTGCTCGATCGCCTGGACGTGGAGCTGGGCGAGGTCCTGCAGGCCGGTGAGGCTTATGGCCGGCTGATCGATGACCGCCGGCTCACCGCCAGCGCCTGGGTCTCCCAGCGGGACGTCCTGGCCCTCGACGCCGGCCTGCCCGTGGAGGTGCGCCTGCTGGATGGCACCACGCTCCCCGGCGAGCTGACCCATGTGGCCAGCCGCGCCGACGATGCTACCCGCTCGTACTACATCGAGGCGACCCTCGATAATCCGGAACGCCGTCGAGTCGCCGGCGCCAGCGCCAGCCTGACCATCACCCTGCCCGAGCGCGACGTGCACCGCTTCTCCCCCGCGCTGCTGGAGCTGGACGAAGAGGGCCGGCTGCGCTTGAAGCACCTGGACGATGACGACAGGGTCGTGACCTCCCGTGTCAGCCTGGTGGAGGCCGATACCCGTGAGGTACGCGTCACCGGCCTGCCCGAGACGGTACGTCTGATCACCCTGGGTGGCGGATTCGTCGTGGAGGGAGAGCGGGTCACGGCGGTGGCCCTCGAGCAGGACGAGGCGGCACGGGAGACGCCCTGACCATGCGCACCCTCATCGAAGCCGCGCTGGAGCGGTCGCGCACTACCCTACTGGTACTGGCCGGATTGCTTCTCGCCGGGCTCGCCGCCTGGCAAGCCGTGCCCAAGGAAGCCAATCCGGACATCGCGATCCCCATCATCTACGTCTCGCTCTCCCTGGAGGGGGTCAGCCCCGAGGACGGCGAGCGCCTGCTGGTTCGCCCCATGGAGCAGGAGCTGCGCACCATCGAGGGGGTCAGCAAGATGACCGCCCAGTCCAGCGAAGGCCACGCCGCCGTGACCCTGGAGTTCGATGCCGGCTTCGACCCACGCCAAGCACTGGCCGACGTCCGCGAGAAAGTCGATATCGCCAGCGCCGAACTGCCCGAGGAGGCCGATGAACCCAGGGTCTTCGAGGTCAACGTGGGGCTCTTCCCGGTACTGACCCTAGGCATTTCCGGTCCCCTGGAGGAAACCCAGCGTCTCGCCATCGCCCGTCGCCTGCAGGATGCCATGGAGGGCATCCCCGAGGTGCTCGAAGTGGATATCGGCGGTGAGCGCGAGGAGATGCTGGAGATCGTGCTCGATCCCCTGGTGCTCGACAGCTACGGCGTGGACTTCGATGCGCTCTTCAGCCTGATCAGCCGCAACAACCGGCTGGTGGCGGCAGGCAGCCTGGACACCGGCGCCGGTCGCGCGCCGATCAAGGTGCCGGGGATCATCGCATCGCTGGAAGACGTCATGGGGATGCCGGTCAAGGTCGATGGCGACCGGGTCGTGACCTTCGCGGATGTCGCCTGGATCCACCCCTCCTTCAAGGACCCGGAAGGGTTCGCCCGCATCGACGACGAGCCCGCCCTGGTACTGGAAATCTCCAAGCGCGCCGGGGCCAACCTGATCGCCACCATCGACAGTGTCCGCGAGGTGCTGGCGGAAGCCGCCCCGCTGCTGCCCGACGAACTCAGCATCACGACCATCATGGATCAGTCCGACACCGTCGAGCAGATGCTCTCGGAGCTGCTCAACAACGTGCTGACCGCCGTGGTACTGGTGCTGGTGGTGATACTGGCCGTCATGGGGCTGCGCTCGGCGCTGATGGTGGGACTGACCATTCCCGGCGCCTTCCTGACGGGCATCCTGCTGATCTGGGCGATCGGCTACACCCTCAACATCGTGGTGCTGTTCGCCCTGATCCTGGTCGCCGGCATGCTGGTTGACGGCGCCATCGTGGTCAGTGAACTGGCGGATCGCAACCTGCACGAGGGGCAGTCGCCTCATGATGCCTGGGTCAATGCGGCCTCGCGCATGAGCTGGCCGGTGATCGCCGCCACCGCCACTACCCTTGCCGTCTTCATCCCGCTGCTGTTCTGGCCCGGCGTGGTGGGCGAATTCATGAAGTACCTGCCGGCCACCGTGATCCTCTGCCTGCTCGCCTCCCTTGCCATGGCGTTGATCTTCCTGCCGACCCTGGGTGGCCTGTTGAGCGCTCCCGCGACCCGCCCCATCCATGGCGGCGAACTGATCACCGCCGGCGGGAGCCTCTACCGTGCGGCACTGGCACGGCTGCTGGCCTGGCCCGGCATGACGCTTCTCGTCGCCCTGCTACTCATGGCGCTGATCTTCACCGGCTACGGTCGCTTCAACCACGGCGTGGAGTTCTTTCCCGACGTCGAACCCGACAGCGCCCAGGTGGTGGTGCGCTCCCGGGGCGATTTTTCCACCATCGAGAAGGACGCCGTGGTGCGCCGAGTGGAGGCTCGCCTGGCCGGGATGAGCGAGGTAAAGGCACTCTATGCCCGCTCCTACGGCGTCCCGGACGAGCAGATCGGCAACGACGTGATCGGCGTGGTGCAGTTCCAGCTGATCGACTGGCAACTGCGCCGTCCCGCCCGCCAGATCATGGACGAGATGACCGAGCGAACCGCGGACCTGCCCGGCGTGGTCCTGGAGTTTCGTCAGCAGGAGCAGGGGCCCGGTGCCGGCAAGCCCATCGTGCTCGAGGTCAGCGCCGAGGAGCCGGCGGACGGCGATGCCGCCGTGGCCCATATCCGCAGCGCCATGGAGCGCCTGGGTGGCTTTCGGGACATCGAGGACAATCGCAGCCTGCCCGGTATCGAGTGGCGCCTGAACGTCGACCGCGAGGCCGCCGCCCGGCTGGGTGCCGACGTAGCCGCCGTCGGCAGCGCCGTGCAGCTCATCACCACCGGCCTGCAGGTCGCCAGCTACCGGCCGGCCCATGCCCCGGATGAGGTCGATATCCGCGTTCGCCTGCCCCACGCCTCGCGCACCCTGGACCAGCTCGACCGGCTGACGCTGAATACCCCACGGGGCCAGATTCCCGTCTCGCACTTCGCCAGCCTGAAGCCGGCACCCAAGGTGGGCACCCTGCACCGTATCGATGGGCGCAGGGCCGTCACCCTGGAGGCGGACGTGGCCGACGGCTACCAGCCCGACGAGCGGCTGCGGGCACTGATGGCGTCGGTGGACCCCGCCACTCTGCCCGACGGGGTGCAGGTCAACGTGGCCGGCGAGCAGGAGGAGCAGGAGGAGGCCAGCCGCTTCCTGATTACCGCCTTTCTGGTGGCGATCGGGCTGATGGCGCTGATTCTCGTGACCCAGTTCAACAGCCTCTACCAGGCCGCACTGGTACTCTCGGCCATCGTGTTCTCGACGGCGGGGGTGCTGATGGGGCTGTTGATCAACGGCCAGCCCTTCGGCATCGTCATGGTCGGCATGGGGATCATCGCCCTGGCGGGCATCGTGGTGAACAACAACATCGTGCTGATCGATACCTACAATCAATTGCGCCGGGAGGGCCTCGGCCCCGTCGAGGCGGCCCTGGAAGCGGGTGGCCTGCGCCTGCGCCCGGTGCTGCTGACCGCCATCACCACGGTGCTCGGGCTGATGCCCATGGTGCTGGGAATCAACGTCAACCTGTTCGCCCCGAGCCTGGGCTTCGGCGCGCCGTCGACCCAGTGGTGGACCCAGCTCTCCAGCGCCATCGCCGGCGGCCTGATATTCGCCACCGGGCTGACGCTGCTGTTGACGCCCTGCATGCTGGTTCTGGGGCAGGGTTGGCGCCGCAGCCCCCCCCACCGTGCAAGCCGATGACGGGCCCTGGGCAATGAAAAACGCCCTGGGCGGCCAACCGGCCCAGGGCGTTTCTGCAGGTATTCTGTCGTTCTTTCGGTGCCGTCGCTTTCTCAGGGCCTTATTCTCAGGGCCTTATTCTCAGGGCCTTATTCTCAGGGCTATTCGGCCTGTGAGGCGGCCTGCGGCGTATGGGCGGCATGCAAGCGTGCAATCAACTGATCTTCAAGGGCAAAGCGCTCGGTCAGTCCCTTGGCCAGGCGGTCGAGCCAGGCAGGCAGTCGCGGCAGGTAGTGCTGGCAGCGAACCGGCGTGGAGTAGTCGGCATCGAAGTCGAGCACCAGCTCTGTGGACATTTCCAGGCGTTCGAGCAGCTTGGCGGCGATCCCCAGTGCATCCTGATCCTCGAAGGCCAGGGCTTCCTCGCGCAGCTGTGGATAGATCTCGAAGTGACCGGCACTGATGTAGTCCATCAGCAGCTCACTGAAGCGATCGATCTGGGCCTTGCTCACCGCCTCGAGCTCGGTGTCGCAGGCCTCCTTGAGCTCGATGAAGTTCACCAGAAGCTCGCGCCGCTCATCGAGCCAGCGGTCGATCAGCTGGTGTACGCCACCCCAGCGCTCCCGAGCACTCTTGCAATCTTCCAGCATGTCCGCCTCCTTCCCTTGTGAAGCCGGGGCCATTCCGACCCGAAAGGACAGACTCACCCGAGCCAGGCTCGCTGTCAATCCTGAGCCGACAGGAATCCCGGGCAATCATCATTCAAGCAAGAAGCTTCAATCTTGAAATTTCATGCTTGAACTATTTCCAGGGACGACCTAGTCTCAAGGCAACAATGATAACCGGCGGAAGATCACACCCCATGAGAATTGCCTGTCTCGGCGGGGGCCCAGCAGGGCTCTACTTCGCCATCAGCATGAAGCTGCACGACCCTGCCCACGACATCGTCGTGCTCGAGCGCAACCGCCCCGACGACACCTTCGGCTGGGGCGTGGTGCTCTCAGACGAAACGCTCGACAACCTGGCGCGCAACGATGCGGTGAGCGCCGAACGTATTCGCGAACACTTCGCCTACTGGGACGACATCGCGGTGGTCCACGACGGCGTGAAAACCGTCTCCACCGGTCACGGCTTCTGTGGCATCGGCCGTCACAAGCTGCTGGTATTGCTCCAGCAGCGCGCCCGGGAGCTCGGCGTCGAGCTGCGCTTCGAAAGCGACATCCCCGAGGAGCGCATCGATGACCTGCGGCGCGAGTTCGACCTGGTGCTGGCCGCCGATGGCCTCAACTCGCGCACCCGGCAGCACTACGCCGAGCACTTCAAGCCCGATATCGAGGTGCGCGCCTGCAAGTTCGTCTGGCTCGGCACCCGCCAGACCTTCAACGACGCCTTCACCTTCATCTTCGAGAAGACCGAGCACGGCTGGGTGTGGGCCCACGCCTACCAGTTCGACGCCGACACCGCGACCTTCATCGTCGAATGCAGTGAGGCCACCTGGCAGGCCTTCGGCTTCGGCGAGCTGAGCCAGCAGGAGTCCATTGCCGTGTGCGAGCGAATCTTCGCCCGCCATCTCGGCGGCCACTCGCTGATGACCAATGCCAACCATATCCGCGGCTCCGCCTGGATCAACTTCCCCCGGGTGCTGTGCGAACGCTGGAGTCACGACAACGTGGTGCTGATGGGCGATGCCGCGGCCACCGCCCACTTCTCCATCGGCTCGGGCACCAAGCTGGCGCTGGAGAGCGCCATCGCGCTCGCCGGGTATCTGCGCAGCGAGCAGGACATGGCCAGCGCCTTCACCCGCTACGAGGAGGAGCGCCGCACCGAGGTGCTGCGCCTGCAGTCGGCGGCGCGCAACTCCACCGAGTGGTTCGAGCAGGTAGAGCGCTACCTCGGCCTCGACCCGGTGCAGTTCAACTACTCGCTGCTGACCCGCTCCCAGCGCATCAGCCACGAGAACCTGCGCCTGCGCGACCCGGCGTGGCTGGCCAGCGCGGAGCGCTGGTTCCAGGCCCAGGCGGGCAACCCGGAAAGCGACCGGGCGCCGATGTTCGCCCCCTTCACGCTGCGCGAGATGACACTGGCCAATCGGGTGGTGGTCTCGCCAATGGCCCAATACAAGGCCGTGAACGGACGGCCCACCGACTGGCACTTCGTGCACTACGCCGAGCGTGCCAAGGGCGGCGCCGGACTGGTTTATATTGAAATGACCTGCGTATCCCCCGAAGGGCGCATCACCCCGGGCTGCCCGGGTTTCTACGCCCCCGAGCACGAGGTCGCCTGGAAGCGGCTGTGTGACTTCGTCCACGCCGAAACGCCGGCGAAGCTCTGCGCCCAGATCGGCCACTCCGGGCCCAAGGGTTCCACCCAGCTCGGCTGGCAGGAGATGGACGCGCCGCTGGCCGAGGGCAACTGGCCGATCCTGGCGGCCTCCGCCGTGCCCTGGTCGGATCGCAATCAGGTACCGAAAGCCATGGACCGCGCCGACATGGACCGCGTACGCGACGAGTTCGTCGCCGCGGCGAAGATGGCCGAGCGCGCCGGCTTCGACATGCTCGAGGTACACGCCGCCCACGGCTACCTGCTCTCTTCCTTCATCACGCCGCTGACCAACCGCCGCGACGACGAGTACGGCGGTTCGCTGGAAGATCGCCTGCGCTACCCGCTGGAAGTGATCCGCGCGGTACGCCAGGCATGGCCGGCGAACAAGCCGCTCTCGGTGCGTATCTCGGCCAACGACTGGGTCGGCGACGAGGGCGTCACGCCTGACGAAGCGGTGGAAATCGCCCGCCTGCTCAAGGCCGCCGAGGTGGACATCGTCGACGTCTCCGCCGGCCAGACCTCGACCCGGGCAAAGCCGATGTACGGACGCATGTTCCAGACGCCCTTCTCCGACCGCATCCGCAACGAGACCGGCATGGCCACCATGGCGGTGGGCAACATCTACCAGGCCGATCACGTCAACTCGATCCTGATGGCGGGCCGCGCCGACCTGGTGTGCCTGGCCCGCCCGCACCTGGCCGACCCCTACTGGACCCTGCATGCCGCGGCGGGCCTCGGCGACAGCCAGTGCGACTGGCCGCTGCCTTACGGCCCCGGTCGCGACCAGCTCCAGCGCCTGGCCGAGCGCGGCGAGGGGTGGACATGAGCATGAACGTGGGCCACTTGAACGCCAAGCGCGTGGTCATCACCGGTGGCGGCAGCGGCATCGGTGCCGACATGGCGCTGGCCTTCGCCGAGGCGGGGGCCGAGGTCACCATCACCGGTCGGCGAACCGCGGCTCTCGAAACTATGGCCGAGCGCCACCCTGGCATTTCCCCCGCCGTAGTCGATGTCACCGACGAGGACGCCATGGTGGCGCTGTTCGAACGGCTGGGCGAAGTGGATATCGTCATCGCCAATGCCGGGGCCGCCGAGAGCGCGCCACTCTCGCGCACCTCCCTGGCGCAGTGGCAGCGCATGCTCGACGTCAATCTCACCGGCGTTTTCCTGACCCTGCGCGAAGGACTGCGCCACCTCAATGACGGCGGACGCCTGCTTGCCGTCTCCTCCACCGCCGGGCTCAAGGGCTACGCCTATGTGGCGCCCTACTGCGCCGCCAAGCACGGAGTAGTAGGGCTGGTACGTGCACTGGCCAGGGAAACCACCGGCCGTGACATTACCGTGAACGCGCTCTGCCCCGGCTTCACCGATACGCCACTGCTGGAAGCCAGCATCGCCAACGTGGTCGACAAGACCGGCCAGAGCGCGGAGCAGGCGCGCACGCATTTTCAGCAGACCAACCCCGGCGGCCGGCTGATCCGGCCCGCCGAGGTGACGGCCACGGCCATGTGGCTGTGTGGCCCCCACAGCGGCGCCATCACCGGTCAGGCGATCTCGATCTCGGGAGGTGAGGCATGAGTGCCGAATTCCCATCAGTGCAGCCGGCAACGCCTGGTGGCGAGTCCCTGAGCAAGGAGCGCCTACGGCTATGGCTGCGCATGCTGCGAGTCACCCGCCAGGTGGAGGCGGAGCTGCGCGAACGGTTGCGCCTGGAGTACGACTCCACTCTCCCCCGCTTCGACGTCATGGCGGCTCTCTTCCGCGATCCGGAGGGCCTGAAGATGAACGAGCTGTCGAGGCGGCTGCGGGTCTCCAATGGCAACGTCACCGGCATCGTCGAGCGCCTGGTCGAGGATGGCCTGGTCGAGCGCATCGCCATCGCGGGCGACCGCCGCGCCACCCTGGTGCGGCTCACCGCAGCCGGGCGCGCCACCTTCACCGAGATGGCCGTGGCCCATGAAGGCTGGGTCAATGCCCTGCTCGACGGCGTCACCCAAGACGATGCCCACCATATCGGCGAGCTGCTCCACGGCTTGCCGGCCGATACGGGAGAAAGACGATGAAACTGGCCGAACTGACGCCACGACACTTCCTCTGGCGCATGGAGGGCGAGGTCGCCGTCATTCGCCTGAACCGCCCGGAGCGCAAGAACCCGCTCACCTTCGACAGCTACGCCGAGCTGCGGGACACCTTTCGCGATCTGGCCTATGCCGAGGACGTCAAGGCGGTGGTGTTCGCCGCCAACGGCGACAACTTCTGCTCCGGCGGTGACGTCCACGAGATCATCGCACCGCTGGTCGATAGCGACATGAAGGAGCTGCTGGCCTTCACCCGCATGACCGGCGACCTGGTCAAGGCGATGATCCACTGCACCAAGCCGGTGATCGCCGCCGTGGATGGCATCTGCGTCGGTGCCGGGGCGATCATCGCCATGGCCTCGGACATCCGCTTCGCCACGCCCCGGGCCAGCACCGCCTTCCTGTTCACCCGCGTGGGCCTGGCCGGCTGCGACATGGGCGCCTGCGCCATGCTGCCGCGGATCATCGGCCAGGGGCGTGCCGCCGACCTACTCTATAGCGGGCGCAGCATGAGCGCCGAAGAGGGGCACCAGTGGGGCTTCTACAACCGGCTGGTCGAGCCCGAAGCACTGGAGGCCGAAGCCATCGCCTACGCCACCCGCCTGGCCAGCGGCCCCACCTTCGCCCACGGCATCACCAAGACCCAGCTCAACCAGGAGTGGTCGATGAGCCTCGACCAGGCCATCGAATCCGAGGCCCAGGCCCAGGCGATCTGCATGCAGAC
Organism: Halomonas sp.; assembly: GCA_007129225.1. Classification (GTDB taxonomy): domain Bacteria; phylum Pseudomonadota; class Gammaproteobacteria; order Pseudomonadales; family Halomonadaceae; genus Halomonas. Next base: position 9,474 of record SKVX01000436.1, on the reverse strand, counting down.
CCGGGACTTCGAGCGCGCCTACCGCGCCTTCGCCGCCAAACAGAAGCCGGTCTTCGAGGGGGATTGATGAGCGACACGAGCTTTCTTCACTGGCCCTTCTTCGAGCCGCGCCATCGGGACCTGGCCGAGCGGCTGGAGGGGTGGTGCCGGGCCGAGCTGCCCCGCGACCACGCCGATGTGGATGCCACCTGCATCCGCCTGGTGCGCGACCTGGGCCGGGCGGGCTTCCTCGAGGGTACCGCCGGTGACGCCATCGACGTACGCAGCCTCTGCCTGATCCGCGAAACCCTGGCCCGCCACGACGGCCTCGCCGACTTCACCTTCGCCATGCAGGGGCTGGGCACCGGGGCCATCAGCCTGTTCGGCAGCACCGAGCAGAAGGCCTGGCTGGAGAAGACCCGCCGCGGTGAGGCGCTCTCCGCCTTTGCCCTCAGCGAGCCGCGCTCCGGCTCCGACGTGGCCCAGCTCGATACCACCGCCGAGCGCGACGGCGACGGTTATCGGCTCAACGGCGAGAAGACCTGGATCTCCAACGGCGGCATCGCCGACCTCTACACGGTGTTCGCCCGAACCGGCGAAGGCCCGGGCGCCAAGGGCCTCTCGGCCTTCCTGGTGCCCGCCGACACCCCCGGGCTCGAGATCCGCGAGCGACTGGAGACCATCGCCCCGCACCCCCTGGCGCGGCTTGGCTTCAATGACATGCACCTGCCGGCGAGCGCATTGATCGGCCAGCCCGGCCAGGGCTTTCGCATCGCCATGTCGGTACTCGATGTCTTTCGCTCCACCGTGGGCGCCGCCGCCCTGGGCTTCGCTCGCCGTGCACTGGGTGAGTCGCTGAACCGTGCCAGGAGCCGCGAGCTGTTCGGCGCCAGCCTGGCCGACCTGCAGATGGTGCAGGGGCACCTGGCCGAGATGGCACTGGACGTGGACGCCGCGGCGCTGCTGGTCTATCGCGCCGCCTGGACCAAGGACATGGGGGCCGAGCGGGTCACCCGCGAGGCGGCCATGGCCAAGCTGTTTGCCACCGACCGTGCCCAGGACGTCATCGACAAGGCGGTACAGCTGCACGGCGGCGACGGCGTGCGCAAGGGCCACATCGTCGAGAGCCTCTACCGCGAGATTCGTGCCCTGCGCATCTACGAGGGCGCCTCGGATGTTCAGAAGGTCATCATCGCGCGCTGTGCCCTCGCCGACCACTCCTCCGCCGAGGGCAACCCGACAACACGACAATAACGACGACGAACTGCCAGACACCGTATCCCCTGTCGACGCCGTTGACCGGCGCCGAACAATAACAACACGCTGTACGGAGAATGGTCATGCTGACACCATCGGCACACGCCGATACCTTCGCCCGGGACAACCTGCCGCCGGCGGAGCAGTATCCGGCGCTATTACTCGACGGCTTCGACTACCCCGACCGTCTCAATGCGGGGGTGGAGCTCTGCGATCGACTGGTCGAGCAGGGGCACGGCGATCGTGTCGCCCTGATCGGCAACGGTCGACAGCGCACCTATCGTGAACTTGCCGAATGGACCAATCGCCTGGCCCATGCCCTGGTGGAGGAGCTCGGTGTGCGCCCGGGCAACCGGGTGCTGATCCGCTCGGCCAACAACCCGGCCATGGTCGCCTGCTGGTTGGCCGCCACCAAGGCCGGCGCCGTGGTGGTCAATACCATGCCGATGCTGCGTGCCGGCGAGCTGGGGCAGATCGTCGACAAGGCCCGGGTATCGCTGGCCCTGTGCGACAGCCGCCTGCTCGAGGAGATGGAAGCCTGTGAGGAAAAGAGCGCCTTCCTCCAGCGGGTCGTCGCCTTCGACGGTACCGCCAATCACGACGCCGAACTCGACCGCCTGGCGCTGGACAAGCCCACCGACTTCGAGGCGGTGGCCACCGCCGCCGACGATGTGGCCCTGCTCGGCTTCACCTCCGGCACCACCGGCAAGCCCAAGGCCACCATGCATTTCCACCGTGACCTGCTGATCATCGCCGACGGCTACGCCAAAGAAGTGCTGCAGGTGACGCCGGAAGACGTCTTCGTCGGCTCGCCGCCGCTGGCCTTCACCTTCGGCCTGGGCGGCCTGGCGATCTTCCCGCTGCGTTTCGGCGCCACGGCGGTACTGCTGGAGCGCGCCTCGCCACCCCTAATGCTGGATATCATCCGCGAGCATCGCGCCACCGTGGTGTTCACCGCCCCCACCGCCTACCGCACCATGCTCGGCTCGCCGGAGAGTGGCCGTGAACTGGAGAGCCTGCGCCTGGCGGTCTCGGCCGGGGAAACCCTGCCACCACCGATCTACCACGAATGGGTCGAAAGGACCGGCACGCCGATCCTCGACGGCATCGGCGCCACGGAGCTGCTGCACATCTTCATCTCCAACCGCCTCGACGATCATCGTCCGGCCTGCACCGGCAAGCCGGTGACGGGTTACGAAGCCCGTGTGGTGGGTATCGACATGAACGAACTGCCCCGGGGCGAAGTGGGCCGTCTGGCGGTTCGCGGCCCCACCGGCTGTCGCTACCTGGACGATGCCCGCCAGTCGGGATATGTCCAGGATGGCTGGAACATCACCGGCGACGCCTTCTATCAGGACGAAGCGGGTTATTTCCACTTCGCTGCCCGTAACGACGACATGATCGTCTCCGCCGGCTACAACATCGCCGGTCCCGAGGTCGAGGCGGCGCTGCTGGCCCATGATCACGTGCGGGAGTGCGCCGTGATCGGCGCACCGAATGGAGAGCGTGGGCAGATCGTCGAGGCCTTCGTGGTACTGTCTGACGAGATCGAGCCGGACGAGACTTGCGCGCAACGCCTGCAGGATTTCGTCAAGCAGGCCATTGCGCCCTACAAGTACCCCCGCTCGATCCGTTTCGTCGAGGAACTGCCCAAGACCGCCACCGGCAAGATCCAGCGCTTCCGGCTGCGACAGGAGCACTACCCGAGCGACGGCTAGCCCGGCCCTCGACGACAGCGAGTAACGAGCAACAAAGGACACAGCGAATCAGAGTGCAGCAAGACCAACAACAAGCAATGACGCATAGAGGAATGATCCCCATGAAGACAATTGCCAGCCTCGGCCTCGGCCTGCTGATGACCTCCGCCCTCACGGCGGCCCAGGCCGACGACGTCAAGATCGGCATGATCACCACCCTGTCCGGTGGCGGCTCCCACCTGGGCGTCGATGTCCGTGACGGCTTCATGCTCGCCATCGAGCAGTCGGGCCGGGATGACATCGAGGTCCTGATCCAGGACGACGCCAACCGCCCCGATCTGGCCAGAAGCCTCTCCGACGAATTCATGCAGCGCGACAACGTCGACATCCTGACCGGGCTCATCTGGTCCAACCTGGCCATGGCGGTGGTACCCGCCGCGGTGCGCCAGGGCACCTTCTACATCTCGCCCAACGCAGGCCCCTCCGCCCTGGCCGGCCGCCAGTGCCACGAGAACTACTTCAACGTCGCCTGGCAGAACGACAACCTGCACGAGGCCATGGGCGCCTACATGAGAGAGCAGGGCTTCGAGCGGCCGATCCTGCTGGCGCCCAACTACCCGGCCGGCACCGATGCCCTCGCCGGCTTCAAGCACCGCTATGAAGGCGAGGTGGTCGACGAGATCTATACCCAGATGGGCCAGAACGACTACGCCGCCGAGATCGCCCAGATCCGCGCCAGCGACGCCGACAGCCTGTTCTTCTTCCTGCCCGGCGGGATGGGCATCTCGTTCATGAAGCAGTACGAGAACTCCGGCGTGGAACTGCCGCTGTTCGGTGCTGCCTTCTCCTTCGACGAGATCATCATTCAGGCCGTGGGTAGCGCCGCCATCGGGACCATGAACACCTCCCAGTGGGCCTATGACCTGGACAACGAGGCCAACCGCGCATTCGTCGACAGCTTCCGCGAAGCCTATGAGCGCACCCCGACCCTCTACGCCTCCCAGGGCTTCGACAGCGCCAACCTGATCCTCAGCGCCCTCGACAAGGCCCACCCGAGCGACCAGGACGCCTTCCGCGAGGCCCTTCGCGAAGCCGACTTCGACTCGGTGCGCGGCAAGTTCCGCTTCGGTGACAACCACCACCCGATCCAGGACATCTACGTCCGCGAAGTGGTCGAGGGCGAGAACGGCCAGCCCACCAACCGCCTCGTCGGCCTGGCCATCGAGGATATCCAGGACGTCTACGCCGCCGACTGCCAGATGTAAGTTACAGGCGCCGGGCCCGTGCGGCCCGGCTTTCCGTCACCTTCTGACACGGGATGCATGACGTGACCGCCACCCTGTTTTTCGAACAGCTGCTAAACGGCCTTCAGCTGGGCACCATGCTGTTTCTCATGGCCAGCGGCCTGACCCTGGTTTTCGGCGTCATGGGCCTGATCAACCTGGCCCACGGCTCCTTCTACATGGTCGGTGCCTATGCCACGGCATCGGTCACCGCAGCCACCGGCTCCTTCCTGGTGGGGCTCAGCGCCGGGATAGTGGCCGCCGCCGCCGTCGGCGCGCTCGTGGAGCTGCTGGTCATCCGCCGTCTCTATCACCGCCCCCATCTCGACCAGGTGCTGGCCACCTTCGCCCTGATCCTGATCTTCTCCGAGGGCACCCGCTGGCTCTTCGGCTCCTCGCCGCTGTGGCTCAGTCCGCCCGAGATGCTGACCGGCTTCGTCACCCTGCCCGGCGGCGTGCGCTATCCGCTCTACCGGCTGGTGATCATCGCCGTGGGTGTCCTGGTCGCCATCGGGCTCTACCTGTTGATTTCCCGCACTCGCCTGGGGATGCGTATCCGTGCCGGCGAGAGCGACCGTGAGATGATCGGCGCGCTGGGGGTCAATATCGCCCGGCTCTATACCCTGATCTTCGCCATGGGTGCGGCGCTGGCCGGCCTGGCCGGGGCCATGGTCGGCGCCCTGCAATCGGTCCAGGTGGGCATGGGCGAACCGGTGCTGATCCTCGCCTTCGTGGTGATCGTCATCGGCGGCATCGGCTCGATCAAGGGCGCCCTGTTCGGCGCCATCCTGGTCGGGGTGGTGGATACCATGGGACGCGTCTTCCTGCCGAGCCTCTTCCGCAACTTCATGAGTCCGTCCGAAGCCGCCGGGGTGGGATCCGCCGTGGCCGCCATGCTGGTCTACATCCTCATGGCCCTCATTCTCGCGTTCAAGCCGAAGGGGTTGTTTGCCGCCCATGGATAAGCTCAAGAGTGAAACCACTGCCCTGCCCAGCCTGCCGGCACTGCCAGGCGCCTGGTTCGACCGCAAGGGGCTGGTACAGATCGGCCTGCTGGCCCTGCTGTTCCTGGCACCCCTGGCGGCCCACCTGCTGGGCCACATCTACTACGTCAACCTGGCCTCGCGGATCACATTGATCGCCATGGCTGCCGTGGGCTTGAACCTGGCAATCGGCTACGGCGGCATGGTGAGCTTCGGCCACGCCGCCTACTTCGGCCTGGGCGGGTATATCGCCGGCATCAGCGCCTACCACGCCTTCGACTACAGCCTGTTCATTAGCTGGCCCTTGGCCATCCCGGGCAGCGACAGCATGCTGGTGATCTGGCTGGCCGCCATTCTGCTGTGCGGCCTACTGGCGCTGGCCATCGGCGCGATCTCACTGCGCACCACGGGGGTCTACTTCATCATGATCACCCTCGCCTTCGCCCAGATGATGTACTACTTCGCCAACTCCTGGCCCACCTACGGCGGCGAGGACGGCCTGCCGATCTACATTCGCAACAGCCTGCCCCTGGTCGATACCGGCCAGCCATGGACCTTCTTCCTGATTGCCTTCTCCGGCCTGCTGCTGGCCATGGCGATCACCTCGCGGATGATGAAGTCGCGCTTCGGGGCCGCCCTGACCATGGCGCGCCTCAACGACACCCGCCTGGCCACCGCGGGCATCTCCCCCTACCCCATTCGCCTGGTGGCCTTCGTCATATCGGCGATGATCACCGGGCTTGCCGGCGCGCTCTATGCGGATCTCAACGGCTTCATCAGCCCGACCATGCTGAGCTGGCACATGTCCGGCGAACTGATGGTGATCGTGATTCTCGGCGGCGTGGGCCGGCTCTATGGTCCGCTGGCCGGCGCCATCCTGTTCGTGATGATGGAGACCCTGCTGGGCGGCATGACCGAGTACTGGAAGCTGTTCCTCGGCCTGGTACTGCTGCTGGTGGTGCTGTTTGCCAAGCACGGCGTCATGGGCTGGCTAGCCGGGAGGGAGCGACATGTCTGAGGTCGTACTGACACTCAACCAGCTGCAGAAGCGCTTCGGGGCGCTGCAGGCCACCCGGGACGTTTCCCTGGAGCTGAAACAGGGCGAGATCCACGCGCTGATCGGCCCCAACGGCGCCGGAAAGTCGACCCTGATCGGCCAGATCGCCGGCAACCTGAAACCCGATGCCGGAAGCGTCCACCTGGCGGGTCAGGAGATCACTGCCCTGAGCGTCGCTCAGCGAGCCCGCCTGGGCCTTGGCCGCAGCTTTCAGGTCTCGTCCCTGGCCGAGCCCCTGTCGGTGGTGCGCAACGTGATGATCGCAGTCCAGGCGCTGCAGGGCCACAGCTTCCGCTTCTGGAAACCGGTACATCGCGACGAAAGCCTCCTGGGACCGGCACGTGAGGCGCTGGAGCGCATGCAGCTCGGTCATCGCGCCGACACCCCGGTATCCGAGCTCTCCCACGGCGAGCGACGCCAGGTGGAGGTCGCCTGCGCCCTGGCACTCAAGCCCCGTGCCCTGCTGCTCGACGAGCCCATGGCCGGCCTGGGGCCGGAGGGCACCGCGCATCTCACCGAGCTGCTCGAGAAACTCAAGCAGGAGGTGCCGATCCTGCTGATCGAGCACGACATGGACGCGGTGTTCCGGCTCGCTGACCGCATCTCGGTACTGGTCGCCGGCAGCGTCATTGCCCAAGGCGACAGCGCCGAGATCCGACGCAACCCCGACGTGCGCGAAGCCTACCTGGGAGACTGAGATGCTTACCGTCACCGATATCCAGACCTTCTACGGCCCTTCCCAGGCCCTGTTCGGCGTCAATCTCTCGGTCAAGGCCGGCGAGCTGGTCGCCCTGATGGGCCGCAACGGCATGGGCAAGACCACCACCATCCGCTCCATCTTCGGCCTCACCCCGGCCCGCAGCGGCAGCATCGAGTTCGAGGCGAAGGACCTGCGACGACTGCCCGCCTACCGTATCGCCCAGGCCGGGCTTGGCCTGGTGCCCGAGGGCAGGCGCTGCTTTCCCAACCTCTCGGTACGCGAAAACCTCGTGGTGACCGCACGGCCGGGCTACTGGAGCCTGGCCGGTGTGGAAGACCTCTTTCCCCGGCTTGCCGAACGGCGATATCAGATGGCCAGCACCCTGTCCGGCGGCGAGCAGCAGATGCTGGCCATCGGCCGGGCCCTGATGACCAATCCCCGCCTGCTGGTACTGGATGAGGCCACCGAAGGCCTCGCTCCGGTGATACGCAAGGAGATCTGGTCGGCCATACGACGGCTCAAGAAAGAGGGACAGTCGACGCTGATCGTCGACAAGTCGCTCTCCGAGCTGCTGCCCCTGGCCGACGAATGCGTCATTCTCGAGAAGGGGCGCACTGCCTGGGCGGGCCAGCCGGATGCGCTGGATGACGACATCCGCGACCGCTACCTGGGTGTCTGAGGAGACGAGCCAATGCCATTCAGCACCCTGCGCAAGGTGCGCTTTCAGCACTGCGACCCGGCGGGTATCGTCTTCTACCCGCGCTATTTCGAACTGCTCAATTCCGTGGTCGAGGACTGGTTCGCCGAGGTGGTCGGACACGACTTCAATGAGCTCCACGTCGCATCCCGTACCGGCGTGCCCACGGCCAGCCTCACCACGGACTTCCACGCCCCCAGCCGGCTGGGAGAGACGCTGCGCTTCGAGCTGACCGTGCGCCGTGTCGGCCGCACCAGCCTGGCCCTGCGCATGACCGCCCGCTGCGGCGATCAGCCACGTCTCACCTGCGACTCCACCCTGGTCCTCGTCGACCTGGACAGCGGCCGCCCCCTGCCCTGGCCGGACGCCATGCGCCGCCACTTTGACATCGACTGCCCAGAAGGATTAACCGATGAATGATGCCCCCGTACACCAGCAGCTCCACCCGACGAACTGGAAGGCCGCCGTGGGCTATGCCAACGGCATCATGGCGACCGGCCGCACCATCTTCGTCGGTGGCCAGATCGGATGGAACGGCGATCAGGTCTTCGAGAGCGACGACTTCGTGGACCAGATCCACCAGGCACTGGCCAATATCGTCAGCGTCTTGCAGGAAGCTGGAGCCGGCCCGCAGCATGTGGTACGTATCACCTGGTACGTCACCGACAAGCGGGAGTACCTGGCCCGGCTCAAGGAGGTGGGCGCCGCCTACCGTGAGGTCATGGGCAAGCACTTCCCCGCCATGACCATGGTCCAGGTCGCCGACCTGATCGAGGACCGTGCCAAGGTCGAGATCGAAGCGACAGCGGTGCTGCCCGACAGTCAGTGATGGCAGCCGTGTATCCACTCGACGAAGCGCCCACCGGGGCGATAGTGATCGAGTATGGAGAAGTGGTCGTCGGCTTCCAGGGTATCGGCGCTGACGTCGATGCCCTGGCCACGGAGGTGTTCAGCATGGGCCAGCATCTGCCGTTCGAATTCGCCGGACTCCTTGCCACCGGCCACCAGGGACACCCTGGCCGGCACCCGGCAGGGCTGGAACAGCGGGCTGTAGTCGGCGACATCGCGCCCGGTGAGCTGAAGCTTGGGTTGCAGCCATGACCAGGGGAAGGGACGCAGGTCATAGAGACCGCTGATCGCCAGCGCGCCACGAATCAGGTCGTTGGGCAGGCCGTAGTCACCCTCCCAGTCGGTGGCCAGCAGCATGCCGCAGAGGTGGCCACCCGCGGAGTGCCCGGAAATGCTAAGCCGATGGGGGTCGATGCCCAGCGACTCGCCCCGGCGATGCAGCCAGGCCACCGCCGCCCGACTCTGGCGCACCAGTTCACTGAACGGCACGGCGGGACAGAGCGCATAGTTGACCACCGCCACCGTGATGCCGGCCTCCACCAGCCCGTCGACGATAAAGCCGAACTCCTTGTGGCTCAGCGAGCGCCAGTAGCCGCCGTGGATGAAGAGGTGCACCGGTGGAGGGCTGCCCGCCGGGAAGTCGCCGTCGGCATGGTAGATATCCATGCATTCGGCAAGGGTCGGGCCATAGGCCACATCCCGGGATACCCGATAGCGCGCACGTGAGGCGTCACTTCTCTCGCGCCACGCTGCCAGCAGCGTCGGCATCGCCTGCGGATCCCGGCCCCGCGAGGGGTCATACTCGCGGTCGATCTCCTCCTGGGTGGCAAACGTCCGATAGAGCATGTGCGGCTCCCGTGATTAACTTTTTTTATGGTTCTTCACACTTTGGCGTGAACCTGCTCAGCATTGACTGCATTGTGGAAGAGTCGGCTCGACGACAGCGACTCAGGCGCTCCTTGTTGGAGCGCT
>SKVX01000235.1 GCA_007129225.1 Halomonas sp. | reverse complement strand
TCGCGCCATGGTACTGCTGGGAGTGGTGGCCAACCTCCTCTTCGCCCTGCCTGCGGTCTTTGCCCCCAACGCGGTAATCAGCCTGGTCGGGGGCGCCCCGGTTGCCGAGCCGGTGTGGCCCGCCTTCGCTGCCTGGCTGCTGATTTTGCTCAGCCTGTTCTACCTGCCGGCGGCGTTCGATCCCTTTCACTTCCGGGCCATCGCCATGCTGGCGGTCCTGGCGCGCTTCGCCGGGGTGGTGTTCTTCACCCTGCTCTATCCGCAATTCGTGCTGTTGGCCCTGATCGACCTGTTCTTCGGCGTGACCCAGGGCGTCCTGCTGTTGCTGCTCCGCCGCGCGGAAAAGACGGCATAACAAAGGAAGCGCTGAACAAATCGACGAGCGAGATGAAGCGCAAGGCGCACGGAGCACAGGAACCGGAGCCTATGGGGTATAGGTGAGGATTCCGCGCACCGCGCAACGCAGCGATTCGCTCGCGTAGGCATTTGTGCAGTGTTTCCCAAACTCGAGGAGAGACAGCCATGGCATCCAGCCCTCCTGACACTTCGAAGACCTCGCGACGCTGGCTGGCGTGGCTGACCCTGCTGCTGATAGCCGGCGGGGTGATCGCGGCCGTTGGCTGGTACCAGCTGTTTCGCGAGGAGCCGCAGCGGTTCGACAGCGTCGAGGCCTACTACCTCTACGGCTCCATCGGCGCCGAGCAGGAAGAGGGCATTCCCTACTGGATCTGGCGCGTGCTGCCGGATGTCTTTCCCCAGCACCTGCCCGGGGAAGGCGGCTACGCCGCCCTGGGCATGCTCTGGGAGGACGGCGAGCCAACCCCGGTCGGCTTCTCCAGGAAGACCATCGGCTTCCCGCGTATCGCCATCAACTGCGCGGCCTGCCACACCGCCAGCTATCGCACCGCCGAGGACGCCGAACGCCAGATCGTGCCCACCGGCCCCCACCAGACCTTCGATCCCCAGGCCTATCTGACCTTCCTGGGGAATGCCGCCAACGACCCGGACTTCACCGCCGCCACCCTGCTGCCGGCCATCGAGGAGGAGACCGACCTCTCTTGGCTCGACCGCCTGCTCTACCGTTTTCTGATCATTCCGCGCACCCGGGATGGCCTTCAGGAGCAGGCCGAACGCTTCACCTGGACCGAGGAGCGCCCGCGCTGGGGGCCGGGGCGGATCGATCCCTTCAACCCGGTCAAGTTCCACCCCGACCTGCTGGCCCTGGACCCCGCCCTGGACGACACCATCGGCAACTCCGACATCATGCCGCTGTGGGCGATGGACGAGCAGGAGGGCTTCGCCCTGCACTGGGACGGCCTCAACGACTCCTTGACCGAAGTAGTGCTGAGCGGCGCCATCGGTGATGGCGCCCGCCCGGATTCGCTGCCCGTGGATGACCTCGCCGACCTGGAAGCGTACCTGCTGACCAAGCGCCCCCCGCCCTACCCCTTCCTCGACGATCTCGACGCCGAGCTGGCCGCCGAGGGCGAGGCGGTCTTCCAGCAGACCTGCGCCGGCTGCCACGGCCTGGAGGGCGCGCGCACCGGCACGGTGATCCCGCAGACCGAGGTGGACACCGACCCCCATCGCCTGGCGATGTGGACCGCCGAGGCCGCCGAGCGCTACAACGCCTACGCCGTGGAGTACCCCTGGGACTTCAACGCCTTCGTCAAGACCGACGGCTATGTGGCCAAGCCGCTCACCGGCATCTGGCTGCGCGCGCCCTACCTGCACAACGGCTCGGTGCCCACCCTGGAAGACCTGCTCCAGCCTGCCGGTCAGCGCCCCGAGCGCTTCTACCGCGGCTATGACGTCTACCACCCCGAGCGCCTGGGCTTCATCCATGACGGCGAGGCCGCCGAACGCCACGGCTTCCTCTATGACACTGCCGAGCCGGGCAACAGCAACCAGGGGCATGAGGGAGCCGCGTTCGGTACTCAGCTCGACGAAGAGGACAAGGCGGCGCTGATCGAATACCTCAAGACGCTATAAGGCGCTAGGAGTCACACCATGGCCGAATACCTGAAGGTCGTCTTCCCCCAGCGCCGCGAGGTCTGGCTCGACGGCGAGCCCGCCGCCTGGACCCAGTCGGTCTGCCAGGTCGATGCCGGCTGGTATACGGTGACGCTGGCCCCACCTCAGGACTTCACGCCCGAGTGCCAGCGAGTCGAGGTCATCGACACCCTGCCCTCGGCACCGCTGATCGTCGAATTCACCCTCAAGGAGCCGGGCCCGTGAGCCCCCTCGCCAAGCGGTCGATCATGCTGCTGGTGTCGCTGACGGTACTGACCGGCTGCGCCTCCTTCCCCGAGGCGGAGCCCCTCGAGCGTGTCGATACCGGCAGCGGCTACCGCTACGCCAACCTCGCGGGGGCGGACAACAGCGAGAATCTATTCGTGATCGTCAGCTTTTCCGGCGGAGGCACTCGGGCCGCCGCACTCGCCTACGGCGTGCTGGAAACGCTGCGGGACAGCTGGGTCGAGATGGACGGGGAGCCGCGAAACCTGCTGGACGAGGTGGACGTCATCTCGTCGGTGTCCGGCGGCAGTTTCACCGCGGCCTACTACGGACTGCACCGTGACGCCATCTTCGAGGAGGGGGGCCGGTTTCAGCGCGAGTTTCTCTACCGTGACGTCGAATCGGACCTGAAGCGCCGGCTGCTCAGCCCCTACAACTGGGCGAGGCTGGCCTCGCCCACCTTCGGGCGCATCGAGCTCGCCGAGGAGGTCTATCAGGAACGGCTGTTCGATCAGGCCAGCTTCGCCGACCTGGCTGATGACGGCCGCAAACCCTTCCTGCTGATCAATGCCACCGACATGGACAAGGGGTCCCAGTTCACCTTCGTGCAGTCGCAGCTGGACCCCATGTGCGTCGATCTCGACAGCATCCCGCTGTCACGCGCCGTGGCGGCCTCGTCTAACTTTCCTATCGCCTTCACGCCGCTGACCCTCAACAGCTACCCCGGACGCTGCGGCTACCGGGAGCCGCCCTGGGTGGCCAACGCGCTGGAGGGCCTGAATACCAACCCCCGCCGCTACTATCGTGCCCGCCACTGGCAGCGCTACCAGGAGCCCGAGCGAGACTACGTACACCTGCTCGACGGCGGCATCTCTGACAATATCGGCCTACGCCCCGCCCTCGACGCCCTGCGCGCCCCCACCCTGCAGGAGGTGGAGTGGAGCGTACTGAACAAGATGAACCGGGAAATCGTCGACAAGCTGGTGGTGATCGTGGTGGACGCCAAGTCGGAAGACCTGGCGGCAGACTTCGACACCTCGCCCCGCTCTCCCGGCCCGAAACAGGTGATCAACACCATCGCCACCACGCCGCTGGCCAACTACTCCTTCGATACGGTCGAGCTGCTCAGGGAGACCCTGCGCGACCGCGAGGACGCCCAGCGTCTCTCTCTGGAGGCCGGTACCGGGATGCACCAGATCGATCTCTACTATATCTACGTGGGCTTCGATCAACTGGAGGACGACGTCGAGCGGGCGCGCTTCCAGCGCATTCCCACCCGCTTCCACCTGCCCGACGAAGAGGTCGATGCACTGCGCCTGATCGGCGCCAAGCTGCTGAAGCAGTCGCCCTGCTTCCAGCAGCTGGTGGGCCAGCGCGAGGGCTCAGGCGGGCGCCTGTGCAGCCATTGACGCCTTGCCGGATCAGTTCGCTGGCTCACTCAAGCGGAACACGTTGTCGGCCTGGGAGCGGTGCAGGCAAATCTCTACCAGCAGGGTGCGATGGGGCTGGAACAGTGCCCTCAGCTGGTCGACGTCCAGGCAGAGGTCCTCGATATCCTCGTCGGCCAGGGTGCGGAATCCCGCCGGGGTGTGACGGGCATTGTGCTCGTCCTCATCCAGCATCGGCTCGGCGGTGATCGACATGCCGAGCCGGGTATCGGCACGCTCTACGGCGTCGTAAAGCCGTGCGGTATCGATGTACAGGCTGCGAAGCGAAGTGTCGGCCTGGTAGTTATGCACCTTGCGAATCGCCGACTCGTGGATGGTACGCGCCAGTCCGCCGCCGTCTGGACGGTTGGGATCGTAGAACTCGATCAGGTAGTCCTCCACCGGTACGTCGAACTGGTCGCGTACTCGCACCACGGTGTTCTGGAAGCCCGCCTTGCCGCGTCTGTCCCCCGGCTGACGGGTCAACGCCTGGTTGGCCGCGTCGCACTCGTCACAGAAGTCGCCGAACGCATCATCATCGACGGTCAAGGCACGCTCGATCAGCGCCAGCGTGTCCCGCTGGCCACGGCTCAGTCGGCTTTCGGCAGCGTCGAGCTTGATCGCCGAGTGGTCCAGCCCGTCGAGGATCCGAAAAGCGCAGCGTCCGCTGGACTGCCGGTAGTCGACCACTTCGGGCACGGTGACTCGGCCGGCGTCGCGCTCCTTTTCGCGAAAGGCGATTTGCATATGGCCGCAGTTGAGGTTCGCCGTGGCCAGCCGTACGGTGCCGTCGCCCCCCTCCTCGTTGGCCAGCGAGCGAATGCCGCCGTAGCCGGTATTGCCGCAGAGTACCGTGCACAGCATTCGGCCGGGGGCATACATGCTCTCACCCGCGGCGAAACGGTCGCGCATGGCCAATGCCCAGCTGAAGGGGCTGGCCAGTTCCAGGCCGCGCAGGATATTGGCCCCGGTCTCCAACACCGCCTGACCCGCCTGACGGCTGAAGAAACCATTGGTGATGCGCCCCAGCATCGACCGGCCCATGTGGGCCAGCGGCGAGCCGAAGTTGGCCGGCGCGAGCATCACCAGATGCTTGACGGGAGCCTTATCGGGGCTGAAGTGGCGCACCAGCCAGTCACGGATCACCAGCCCTCCGGTGGAGTGGACGACAAGGTCGACGCTGGCCACGTCCCGGGGCAGCCCATGCAGCGTCCAGGCACGATCCAAGGCCGCCTGCAGGTCATCGAAGCGCAGGGCATCATCCTTGGAGAGGTAGTCGCCGATGGCGATGCGCTGAATGCGCCCTGCCCCCAGCCGTTTGCGCAGGTGCCCAACCAGCCTTTCGAATGATTTACCTTCATCGTTCCAGCCGTGCAGCAGTACCAGGGGACGATCGCTCATGACACAGCCTCACTATTGTTTTTGTAATTCGGCGAGGGCCGCGACCGCCCACCGGCGCTTCGGCGCTCGCATTATCTCAAGGGTAGCCGCTTATCCGCGGAATGGCCGCGGCGTGATCCGGCGACTCACTCACCGCGCGGGTCGCCGGGCAAGTAGTGGCCGGTCACCAGACGATAGGCCTGCGAGGTGCGATCCCCAGGGATACCGTCGGCCTTCAGGAAAATGCCCGGAAAGCTCGTCAGCCAGCGCTGCAGCCGCTGGGCCTTCGCGGTCTCCGCATCGCGGCGGCTGCGCCGCATGCGATGGCGCGACACCATGGGGCGCTGGCGATCCGCGTCGCCGGCTGGCTCAGCGGCCACCTCCGCATAGAGCGTTGCTGCCGGCTGGTCGGCCAGGTCCGCATAGACCGTTGCTGCCGGCTGGTCGGCCAGGTCCGTCTCACCGCGCTCGACCAGTCGCCGCAGCATCACCGCCGCACCGCACTGGCGCGACACTGCGCTGTCGGACCAGCGACCATCGGCCACATAGCGGCCACTGGTGTAGTGCGCCGAGAAGCTCCACAGGTAGGGCGAAAGCACGTGAGAGTGGTACATGCGGTAGCCCCAGCCGTTGTACCGCTCCAGCTGATAGAGGGTGCCGGACAGGCTCCAATCGGTATCGCCATCCAGGCGTTTCAGGGCCATCGCGTCGGCGGCGCTCTCCTCCCAGTCGAAAGGCGGAGTACCGCGCTTCGGCCTGCCCGCAGGCACCTGAACGGTGCGCGCGGTGAGCGGGTCGCCATTGTGCAGATGGCAGCGAAAACTGCTGCCGGATTCCATGCTGTGCACCAGCGCCACGAAGTGCCAGGGCACCCCGCGGCGCTCGGTAACGGCCTGATAGCGGTCACGATGAGAGAGCAGCCGATCGACGCTGCGCTCCACCTCAGCCTGGCGCTTGGGAAGGATCTCGCAGCTCTCGAATAGCTGCTCATACTCGCGGCGCAGGGGGTCGGTCAGCCGGATCGCCATGGAAACCTCCTGTCAATTGAAGGCGGACCTGAACCAGGCGAAGGTCCCGCTGTGCCCTTATACGACTGGTTTCAGCACTAGGCATTGTCCAAAAACTGGCTGCGCTGCTCACGGGCCGCAATCGAGTGGCGGTCGATATCGCCCGCCACCCTACGGGCACGAATTCAGTGCGACCTTCTCGGGTCGAGGTATTGATCACGATCACCACATAGTGATGGTAGAACAGGATTATTGGTCACGCCGTTTCCAGATCGTTCCAGCACATGTCCCTACCTCGCCTTGCTGTTCTTGTCACCAACCCACCCATGCCTAACTTCCATTAGCACTTGC
>SKVX01000410.1 GCA_007129225.1 Halomonas sp. | reverse complement strand
CTCTCAGCAGGTCATCCAGAATCAGGTTGAGAACGACCCGGATTCCGCCAAGGTCTACGAGTCCTACCGGGCCTTCCAGAACCTGGTACGTCCGTTCCATGACGTGGGTGAATTCGAGTATCTCAAGACCCGCGATACCCTCCGGGACTGATCGCACAAGGCAGAGTAAGCTGAACAGGGGCGCCATACGGCGCCCCTGTCATTTTTGGTGTGCCGCCCGGCTCAGCCGCCCTGGTGGACAGCGCGGATCCGTCCCTTGTCGTCCAGTGCCACCATCACGAAGCGGGCCTCGGTGACCTTGTGGAGTTCGTCGCCATCACGTTCGTGGGGCTGGCGGATCCAGACTTCCACGTCGATCTTGACCGAGCTATGGCCAATCTCACGAACGGCCGTGAAGATATTGACCGTCGAGCCCACCCGCACCGGGCACAGGAAGTCCATGGCTTCGACGGCCACGGTGGCGGTACGGCCACCGGCTTCACGACCGGCTGCCAGCTCGGCGGCCTGATCCATGTGGCTGACCAGCCAACCGCCGGGAATGTCGCCATACAGGTTGGTATCCTGGCGGGAAGCCAGTAGCTTGAGCGTCAGCTGTCCCTGGGGAGCGGGCACATCGTCGAGGTCGGTCATGGTTCGTCTGCTCGGCTTGTTGTTGTCAGTGGTCGGTACGGGGGTAAAACGAGCTGAATGATATTGCGCTGCAGCGCGCCTGTGCGCCATCTTATACGGCAAGGTCCCCCTTGCTCCAGCCTTGCGACAACCTGTCACCCGGGCTCGCTTGCCACCACCACCCTCTCGCCATGAGGAAACACCATGCTGGATGCCTTCACGGCCCTGGTCCGTGGTACTCGGCTGGCCTACTCACCGGGCATGCGCCGTTACGTTTTCGTGCCCATTGGGATCAACCTGGTGGTCTACAGCCTGATGCTGAACTACGTGGTCGCTCATTTCGGTCGCTGGCTCGACGGCTGGATGGCCATGGTGCCGGGCTGGCTGGAGTGGCTCTCCTGGCTGATCTGGCCACTGTTCGTGCTCAGCCTGGTGCTGGTGGTGTTTTTCACATTCACCCTGGTGACGCACCTGATTGCCGCGCCCTTCTACGGCTTCCTGGCCGCCAAGGTAGAGGTAGTGGCCACCGGGAGACCACCGCTGGACGATCGGGGCCTGGCCAGGACGGCGGTGGATGCGCTGGGCCGTGAACTGGTCAAGCTCGGCTATATCCTCCCCAGGGTGGCGCTGCTGTTCGCGATCAGCTGGATTCCCGCCGTCAATCTGATCGCCCCGCTGCTCTGGCTCCTGTTCTCCGCCTGGATCATGGCCATCACCTATCTCGACTACCCCATGGACAACAACAAGGTCAGCTTCGCCGACATGCGGCGTCGCCTGGCGTCACGCCGTTGGCCAACTTTGAGTTACGGGGCCTGGGTAACGCTGATCACCTGGATCCCGCTGGCCAATCTCTTCCTGCTTCCCGGCGCCGTGGCGGGTGCGGTACTGATGTGGGATGGCCACTATCGGGGCATGCCCGCCTCCTGACCCGGGCAGGGGGTGTCAGGGAGCTGCTACCCTTAAGGGTGTCTGAGTGTCTTCACAAGCTGCACAAGGATTCCATCATGCGCTTCAAGTCTTTGCTGATGCTGGCTGCCGCTCTGTCGATGGCCGTCCCGGCCATCGCGCAGGAGTATCGGCTGGATGATCTGTTGATTACCCACCCCTTCGCCACGCCCTCTCCACCCAGCGTCGATCATGCTGCCGCCTATGTGGATATATCCATCGCCGGCGACGAGCCCGACGTTCTGGTAGGGGCGAGTACCCCGGCCAGCGAGACCGTCGAGCTTCATGACATGGCCATGGACGGTAGCGCGATGCAGATGTTTCCGGTGGAGGAGATCGAAGTGCCCGCCAGCACCCTTCTGACCATGCGCCCGGGCGGCGGGTATCACCTGATGCTGCTGGACCTTGTCGCGCCGCTGCGTGAGGGGGACAGCTTCCCCATGACCCTGACATTTGCCGAGCGTGGGGAGATCGACATCCATGTGCAGGTCATGAGAGCCCAGGATGGCCGTGCCGATGCCGGGGAGCTGCTGCATCGGCATCTCGAATGATGCGCTGGCTAGCGTTCCTTGTCGCTATGCTTCACGTCAGGGAGTCGAGGGTCGAGGCCACGGCGTCGAAGAGCCGCTCCAACTCCACTTCCGTGGAGCCGAAAGGTGGGCCGAACTGCAGGGTGTCGCCGCCGTAGCGCACATAGAACCCCGCTTCCCAGAGCGCCAGGTGGGCATCGCGAGGTCGCACGGTGGGGTCGCCGCCTCGGGGGGCGAGCTGGATCGCCCCGGCCAGGCCGTGGTTGCGGATATCCACCACGTGGGGTCGCCCCTTGAGGGTGTGCAGCTTCTCCTCGAATACCGGGGCAATGGCGCGAACCTGGCCGGGGAAGTCCTCCCGCTCGAGCAGGTCGAGGGAAGCCAGGGCGGCGGCACAGGCCACCGGGTGGGCGCTATAGGTGTAGCCATGGGGAAATTCGATGGCGTGCTCGGGTCCGCCGGCGTGCATGAAGGTATCGAAGATCTCGCCGGAGGCGATCACCGCGCCCATGGGCACCGCACCGTTGGTGAGCTGCTTGGCGATATTCATCATGTCCGGCGTCACGCCGAAGGCCTCGGCACCGGTGGTCGCACCGCTGCGGCCGAAGGCGGTGATCACCTCGTCGAAGATGAGCAGGATATCGTGGGCGCTGCAGATCTCGCGGAGTCGTTCGAGATAGCCCTTCGGCGGCACGATAACGCCGCCGGAGCCCGACATGGGCTCGACGAGGACTGCCGCGATGTTGGAGGCGTCGTGCAGGGCGATCTGGTCGAGCAGGGCATCGGCGAGCTCGGCGCCGCTCTCGGCCTGGCCACGGGTGAAGGCGAGGTGGGGCTGCAGGGTATGGGGCAGGTGGGTCACGTCGAGCAGCTGCCCGTAGTGCTTGCGGTTGCCGCCGATCCCGCCGAGGCTGGTGCCGCCGACGTTGACGCCGTGGTAGCCCTTGGCACGGCCGATCAACCGGGTCTTCTCCGGGCGCCCCTTGAGCCGCCAGTAGGCCTTGGCCATCTTCACCGCGGTATCGGCGGCGTCGGAGCCGGAGTTGGTGAAGAAGACGTGGTCGAGGCCGGCAGGGGTTAGGCTTGCCACCTTCTCGGCGAGTTCGAAGGCCAGCGGGTGGGCGACCTGGAAGCCCGGCGCGAAGTCCAGGCTGCCCAGCTGGCGGCTCACTGCCTGCTGGATCTCCACCCGGTTGTGTCCTGCACCGCTGGTCCAGAGGCCCGACAGCGAATCGAACAGTCGCCGACCCCGATCGTCGATGTAGTAGCGCCCTTCGGCGGCGGTGATCATGCGCGGATTGGCGTGGAAGTCGCGATTGGAGCTGAACGGCATCCACAGGTGCCGGTTGAGCCCCGGGTGCTCCGCTACCGCTTCACGGCCGGCGGGTGACGTTGTGGCCTGGTGGGTATCGACCTGGTACATGGTCCTGTCCTCTGCTGCCTGTCGGGTGTTGTTCACCGCGTTGTGCAGACAGCATGGACCGAACGAAAGGTTTGTAAAATCAAACTATACTATCGTTAACGTCAGCCTCGTAATACGTGAATGGCGTGCCCGTCGTGTGAGGCTCAGCCGTTCACGGCTGGCCAGAGGCTGAGCGCGATGCCGGCAAAGACCAGCAGGCCCGACCAGTGGTTGTTGAGGAACGCCTGGAAGCAGCGGTCCCGGTCCCGGGTGCGAATCAGGGTTTGCTGATGCACGAAAGTGGCCCCCATGGCGGCGAGCCCCAGCCAGAAGAAGGCGCCTAGCCCCAGGCGCAGGCCGGCCCAGGCCAGCAGTGCCAGGGTGGTCCCCTGGAGCAGGCCAATCATCAGGCGGTCGGCGCGGCCGAACAGCACGGCGGTGGACTTGATGCCGATGCGCAGGTCGTCGTCGCGGTCGACCATGGCGTACTCGGTATCGTAGGCCACGGTCCAGGCTACGTTGGCACAGAACAGCAGCCAGGCCTCCACCGGCACGTGGCCCAGCACGGCACCGAAGGCCATGGGAATCGCCCAGGAGAAGGCGGCCCCGAGGAACAGCTGGGGCAGGTGGGTGTAGCGCTTCATGAACGGGTAGATGAAGGCCAGCACCACCCCGACCAGAGACAGCATCACCGTGAACAGGTTGGTGAACAGCACCAGTACGAAGGCCGCCACGACCAGCACCAGGAACAACACCCGGGCCTCGCCCTCGCTGATGCGGCCGGTGGCCAGGGGGCGGTTCTTCGTCCGCTTGACGTGGCCATCGAAGTGGCGGTCGGCGTAGTCGTTGACCACGCAGCCGGCCGCCCGCATCAGGTAGACGCCGGCGATGAAGATGAGCAGCACATTGCGCCCGGGAATGCCCTCGGCGGCTACCCACAGCGCCCAGAGGGTGGGCCACATCAGCAGCCAGGTCCCGATGGGACGGTCCAGGCGCATCAGGTGCAGGAAATCGGGTACGCGGGCCAGGCCGGTGGGATGCAGCAGGGATCGGTCCATCGGAGCCTCCTCAATCGATGGCGCTCATCCTAACGTGAAGGCAGCCCCAGTTCATCCGCCATGGCGTCGAGAAAGAACTCCTGCACCAGAACGGCAAAGCGACCGTGGCGAAATACCGAGCGCCGGCCCCAGGGGCCGGCTTGGCAATGGAAAGGGGGCGGAGAGGCGGTGACCTCGATGGGGCTGCGCTCCAGGCCCGGCTGCCGGAACAGCCAGCTGCCCAGCGAGCGTTCCCCGAGCCGGTCGAGGCGCTGACCACGCAGCTGGGCAAGTGGCGCCACCGAGCGGGCAACCACCCAGGGGCGTTCGTCCAGGCAGAGTGCCACTTCACGCAGCCAGGCGAGGCGACCCCTGGGCAGGCCCAGTGCGCTGGCCTCGTCGGGGCGTGGACGGCCCTGGCGCTGGTCGAGCAGGCGCACGCGGAAGGCCTTCTCGCCCCCGGCTGCGATCAAGCGGTTGGTAAGGGAATCCCGCGAGGCGACCCAGGCCCACCAGTCCGGGCTCATGAAGGGTTGGGCAGCCGCCAGCGGTCGCCAGCTTACTGTGCTCGGGGTCAAGCGGAAGTGGCTGTGGCGCGCCGCACATCTCCGGGTCACCTTGCTCTCCAGGTCGATCGAGGGGTGCATAGTGTAACATGCGGTTCTGACGCGATTCCCTGTAGCGGGCCGGCGCATGCCAGCCCCAGCGATACGGCAAGGAGTTTCATGACCGCTCCCCTTATCATTGTCGGCTCCGGCATGGCGGGCCTGGGCCTGGCCCGGCAGCTGCGTGCCCGGGACACGGCGCGCCCCATCACCCTGGTCACCGCCGATAGCGGCGATGACTACGCCAAGCCGCTGCTATCCACCGGTTTTACCAAGGGCTTGCTGCCCTCACGGCTGGCCACTCGTACTGCCCTCGAAGTGGCCGATCAGCTGGGTGTGGTGATGCGCACCCATACCCGGGTGGAGGGCATCGACATCGATGCCCGCACGCTGTGCATCGGTGAGGAGCGCCTACCCTGGGGCGAGCTGGTACTGGCCACCGGGGCGGCACCTCTGGTGCCCTTCAGCGTGCCGGAAACATTGACCGGGCGAGTCTTCACCATCAACGATCTCGATGACTACCGCCATTTCCACGCGGCGCTGGTAGCCCTGGGCCGTCGGGCCCGGGTGGCCATCGTCGGGGCGGGGCTGGTGGGCTGCGAATTCGCCAATGACCTCACCGCCGGAGGGCATGAGGTCACCCTGGTAGCGCCGGAGAGTGCGCCGCTGCCTCGGCTGCTGCCGGAGCCGCTGGGGCGTGCGCTGGGAGACGCTTTCGTCGAAGGCGGAATGACGCTGCAGCTGGGGCGCAGCCTGTCTGCCCTGGAAAGCGTCGGTAGCGACATCGGGTTGACGCTCAGTGATGACAGCTTGGTGGTGGCTGATCTGGTGCTGGTCGCCACCGGGCTGCGGCCGAGAACGGAGCTGGCCGCATCGGCCGGTCTCGAGACCGCTGCGGCAGGCATTCTGGTGGATCGTCGGCTGGAAGCGTCGGTACCCGGGATCTACGCCCTGGGTGACGTGGCCTGCGTCGATGGGGTCAATGCCATGTACGTTCAGCCGCTCCAGGCCAGTGCCAAGGCGCTGGCGCGAACCTTGACCGGCGAGCCCTCTGCGGTGGTATACGGAGCCTGGCCGATACTGGTCAAGACGCCGTTGCTGCCGGTCGTGGCAATGCCGCCGGCGAGACCACCGGCACGCTGGCGAATCGAAGGAGAAGGTCGCGATCTGGCCGCCTTTGCCGAGACACAAGACGAACGTTTGATCGGCTTTGCGTTGACAGGGAGCTGCGTGCGGCGGAAAGTTGAGCTGGCGCGAGCGACACCGCCATTGCTAGGCTAGT
>SKVX01000512.1 GCA_007129225.1 Halomonas sp. | reverse complement strand
GTGGCCTTGAGGGCAGCCTTAAGTACCGCGGGCGGCGCGTCCTCGGGGTTGTGGGTGGTGAAGCCACCGCTTTTCATGCGGTCACCGGAATGGTCATAGATCTGCCAGTGGCCACGGGCCATGTAGTAGCAGCTGGCGAAGAGTACCTTCCCGTCGAGCACCCCGATGCGCCAGTCGTAGTCGGTAGGCAGCCACTCCTGGAGCAACAGCAGTGCCGAGGTCTCGAACAGCTTGGCTGCCTCGTGTTCCAGTTGGTCGGGGTCCGATACCTTCACCACGCCGCGGGAAAAGGCGCCATCGGGTACTTTCAGCACGAGCGGAAACCCGAGCCCCTGCAATGAATCGATGAGGTGGCCCCGGTCCCCGCGCTTGAGCAGACGGCCTTCCGGCGCCGGCACTCCCCGGGCGCGCAGCAGGGCATGGAGGTATACCTTGTTGGTGCAGCGCAGGATATCCTGGGGAGTGTCGATCACCACCAGGCCTTCATGCTCTGCCAGCCTGGCCATACGGTAAGTGTGGTGATCGAGTGCGGTGGTTTCACGAATGAAGAGGGCGTCGAATTCGGCCAGCCGACCCATGTCGCGCCGGGTGATGAGCGACACGTCGATTCCCAGGCGTCGGCCCGCGCGGATGAAAGCGCGAAGCGCGCCGCGATTGCTGGGCGGGAGGGCTTCCTGGGGATCGATGAGAATCGCCAGGTCGAAGCGATACCGCCGACGCGCCTTGGGTGTGCGCCATACCTTGAGCGAATGCCGATTGAGCGCCGTGGCGAACAGTTCCTGCTCGTCGAGGGTCAGGTCGCGCAGTCGCAGTGGCTTGAGCCGTGCCAGTCGCCAGAGGTCATGACGACGAACCAGGCGGGCTTCCAGCAGCGGACAGGGCAGGCGCTCGAAAAGACGCCGTGCAAGCTTGCTCAGCCCAGGTTCGCGGCATTCGCCGAACAGCAGGCGCAGCGAAACTTGGTCTCCGGGAAGCTGTCCCTCACTGGCGAGTTCACCGAGCAGTGGGGCCAACGGGTCCAGCTGCAAGTCGGTCAGTGACTTGCGGGCCAGGGCGTTGAGTGTTTCCACCGTGGGCAGGACTCGCTGCCCTCTTGCCTGTGCCAGTAGGGAGACATAGTAGCCGCTTCCCAGGTAGTCCAGATCGCTGCACAGGTTGATGACATGGGTGGCACGGTCCTGGTCTTCGCGGCTGGTACGATGCCGGCGGTCCATCGACAGGAAATCGTCGGCACTGACCAGGTCCTCGGTGGGGTAATAGGGCCGCCAGTCATTCAGGCGATCAACGACGATACGCAGCGGACACATGGCATTCCTGGCGAGATGGGAGGGCGGTTGCAGAGGTGTTCAGCATGCCCTTGAGCGGGGTTATGGACAAGATGGTGGCAGCCTGAAATGATTTCATGCAGCGTGGCACTGACAAGAGTGTGACGCGTCGCGACAATCCGTTGCTGCCAACCTGGAATTCATGACATGACCGTTACGTTGCGCGAGGCGCAGGCCAAGGATCTGGATGCCCTCGTCCGTCTCGAGGAGGTCGCCTTCGAGGGCGACCGTTTCAGCCGTCGGCAACTCTGGCACCTGATCAATCGTGCCAACGCCCATGTCCTGCTGGTCGAGACCCCCGAGAGACGCCTGCTGGGCCATGGCATCCTGCTGTTTCGTCGAAGCAGCCAGCGGGTGCGTCTCTACTCCTTCTGTGTGCATCCCGAAGCGCGCGGCATGGGGATCGGTCGACAGCTGCTCGAGTCCTTGGAGCAGGAGGCCCGTCGGCGCGGCGGTGAGCGACTGACCCTGGAGGTTCGGGCCGACAACCGGGCGGCGTTGGCCCTGTATCGCCGCATGGGCTTCAGCCTGCAGCGTTGGCTGGAAGACTATTATGAGGATGGATGCGCCGGCTGGCAGATGGAAAAGCCGCTGGGACAGACGCGGTAGGGCCAAGATGTCCAGCGGCTGCTAGAATGCGCTTCCACCCCCTTCTTAACCGGCCAGTGGGACTTGATCATGCCATCCTTCGATATCGTTTCCGAATTCGACAAGCACGAAGCCAGCAATGCCGTTGACCAGGCCAACCGCGAGATTCAGGGCCGCTTCGACTTCAAGGGTGTGACGGCAAGCCTCGAACTCAATGGCGACACCGTCCAGCTCGAGGCCGAGGTCGATTTCCAGCTGACGCAGATGCTCGACGTGCTGCGCAATCGGCTCATTGCCCGGGGTATCGATGCCCGCTGCATGGATCCCCAGGACCCCGAGCTCTCCGGCGTACGGGCTCGTCAGCAGATCGTCCTGAAGCAGGGGCTCGAGCAGAAGGAAGCCAAGGATATCGTCAAGCGCATCAAGGACAGCAAGCTCAAGGTCCAGGCGCAGATCCAGGGCGACAAGGTCCGCGTGACCGGCAAGAAGCGCGACGATCTGCAGCAGGTCATGGCCCTGTTGCGGGGCGAAGGCGGGCCCGACCTGGCGCTTCAGTTCGACAACTTTCGAGACTGAGCGAAAGCCTTGGCATCGTTGCTGCCCTCGATAGACGATCTTATTGCAGTGCGGCATGATACAGGTCAAGCAACGTTCCAAGTGGCCTTGAAAACTTCTCGTCCGCCACCAATCTTGTATTGGCCAAGGGGGAACCCGACGGCACTGGGTATTCCGTTTGCGTCACGTTGGAATGATCAAACCGGAGGTGGCATATGAATCTGCAAAAACTCTCTCCCTGGAACTGGTTCAAGAGCGAGAGCGCCGATGCACCGGCTCCGCCCTCCACGGTGGAACCTCGTCGCGGTGAGCTTACTCCTCTGCTTGGCATGCATCAGGAACTGGATCGCTGGATGGATAACGTCATGCGGCAGTTCGGCATGCCGTCCCTGGAGAGCCGCTTTGGTGACATGCCGGGTCTCTTGCAGCCAAGACTCGATATTGCCGAGCGTGACAGTGAGTACGTGATCAGCGTCGAGGTGCCGGGGGTAGAGGAGAAAGACATCACCCTGGCCCTGGACGATCACCGCCTTGTCATTGAAGGCGAGAAGCGCCACGAGAGCCGCACGGAAGAGGACCAGCTCCATCGTGTCGAGCGCTCCTATGGTCGCTTCCGGCGCGTGCTGGATCTGCCTTCGGATGCCAGGGACGAGGAGATCAAGGCTTCCTTCGACAAGGGGGTGCTGACGGTGCGGGTGCCGCGCAGCGAGCAAGCCAAGGCGGCCCGTCGTGAAATTCCTATCCAGTGAAAGCGGCTGATGACCCGTTGGTTAATGACGATTGTTTATCATCGCTTGTTGATAACAGTATCGAGCTCGCCCAGTGGCGGGCATTTTTTTCGCCACAGGTTTTTTCGCCATAGGCAGAGGCGATTGGCCACAGCGGCGGTGATGGGCTTCAATGGTCGTTAAATGACCGTACCGACTGCCGGAGGGAGCGCATGTCCTCGCTTCGCCGTGTTGCCTACATTGCCCTGGCCTGGGTCAGCTTCTGTCTCGGTATCATTGGTGTCGTCGTCCCGTTGATGCCGACAACCTGCTTCATGCTGCTGGCGGTCTGGGCGGCTTCCCGCGGTTCGCCGCGCTTTGCCCTGTGGATTCGTGAGCATCCACGCTTCGGCCCGGCCGTGGTGGCCTGGGAGGGCGAGAGGGCGATTCCCCGGCATGCCAAATGGCTGGCCGGGGCCATGCTGGCCTTCTCGATTCTGGTATTGTTGCTCACCCTCAGCGTGGTCTGGCTGAAAGCGATGCTTGTCACCGGGCTGGCCCTGCTGGGCCTTTGGATCGCCAGCCGCCCCGAGCCTCGGGGGCTTGTTACGCCTCCCAACCCTCTTGTTCGCCGTTGAGTGGACGGCTGCCTTTGAGGTTGGGGAGTCGGCCCCCGTACAATAGCCGTCGATTCCCGTCAGGAGCCTTTCCCCGATGTCTGAACCCAAGCCGACCTATCTCAGCGACTATCGGCCGCCTGCCTACCGTGTTACCCACACCGAGCTGACCTTCGATCTCAAGCCCGATGCCACCCGGGTCAAGGCGCGCCTGCACCTTGAGCGCCATCCGGAGCGAGAGGCCGGCGCGTCGCTGGAGCTCGATGGCGAGCACCTCATGCTCAAGTCCATCGCCATCGACGGCCAGCCATTGGATGAGAACGAGTACGCCCTCTCTGCAAACGGTCTGGTCATTCACCGGGTACCCGAGCGCTTCCTGCTGGATACCGAGGTGGAAATTGCGCCGCAGGACAATACGGCGCTGGAGGGGCTCTACCTCTCCAACGGCATGTATTGCACCCAGTGCGAAGCGGAAGGGTTTCGACGCATCACCTATTATCCCGACCGCCCCGATGTCATGGCGACTTTCTCCACGACGGTCATCGGTGACGCGAGTCGAGAGCCGGTGCTGCTTTCCAACGGCAATCCGGTGGAGCGGGGCCAGTTGCCGGGCGGACGCCATTTCGTGACCTGGGAGGACCCGTATCCCAAGCCCTGCTACCTGTTCGCCCTGGTCGCCGGGGATCTTGCGAAGGTGGAAGACAGTTTCACCACCATGAGCGGGCGCGGGGTGGCGTTGCAGATATGGGTCGAGGAGGAGAACCTCGACAAGACCGACCATGCCATGGCGTCGCTGAAACGGGCCATGCGGTGGGACGAGGAGACATACGGACGCGAGTACGACCTCGAGCTGTTCATGATCGTGGCGGTCAATGACTTCAACATGGGCGCCATGGAGAACAAGGGCCTCAACATCTTCAACTCCGCCGCGGTGCTGACTCATCCGCATACCGCCACCGATGCCGCCTTCCAGCGGGTCGAAGGGATCGTTGCCCACGAGTACTTCCACAACTGGTCGGGTAACCGGGTGACCTGCCGCGACTGGTTCCAGCTCTCGCTGAAGGAGGGTTTCACCGTCTTCCGCGACCAGTGCTACTCCGCTGATATCAACTCTGCTGCGGTCAAGCGCATCGAGGACGTGGCGTTCTTCCGCACCGCGCAGTTCGCCGAGGATGCCGGCCCCACCGCCCACCCGATCCGTCCCGACCACTACATCGAGATCACCAATTTCTACACCCTGACGATCTATGAAAAGGGGGCAGAGGTGGTACGCATGTTGCGTAACCTGGTGGGCTGGGAGGCTTTCCGCCGCGGCAGCGACCTCTACTTTGAGCGTTTCGACGGCCAGGCGGTGACCATCGAGGACTTCGTCGGATGCATGGCCGAGGCATCGGGGCTGGATCTGTCCCAGTTCATGCACTGGTACTCCCAGGCCGGGACGCCGGAAATCGATGCCCATGGCGAGTACGATTATGCCAAAGCCGAATACCACCTGACCCTGCGTCAGCGTACCCCGGCCACTCCCGGCCAGCCTGAGAAGAAGCCGCTGCACATTCCGCTACGGATGGGCCTGGTAGGCACCAAGAGTGGCCGTGACCTGCCCTTGACGCTGGGCGGCGAATCGCTCGGCAGCGATGCGGTGATTCACCTGCGCGAAGACGAACAGGCATTCATTTTCACCGATGTTGCCGAGGCTCCGGTGCCCTCCTTGTTGCGCGGCTTCTCGGCGCCGGTTCAACTGCGCTTCCACTACAGCCGCGAGGACCTGGCCTTCCTCATGGCCAGCGACTCGGACGGCTTCAATCGCTGGGATGCCGGCCAGCGACTGGCCATGCTGGCGCTGGATGACTTGATTGCGGCTCACCGCAATGGTGTCGAGAAGGTAATGGATCCGCGCGTCGTCGAGGCCTTCCGGGCCCTGCTCGAGCGGGGAGGCGACGACAAGGCGGTGCTGGCCGAGATGCTGACCCTTCCTTCCGAAGCCTATATCGCCGAGCAGCAGCCGCTGGTGGACGTGGATGCCATCCATGCGGCTCGCACCTTCGTCAAGCAGTCCCTGGCCATCACCCTGCGCGATGAGTTCATGGCGCTTTTCGAAGCCAATCGCACGGATGCCGCCTATGCGCCCGAGCCGGAGCAGATCGGCCAGCGCAGCCTCAAGAACGTGGCCCTCTCCTACCTGATGGCGATAGAGGACGAGCAGGGTGTCGAATCGGCCCTGGCGCAGATCCATGCCGACCACAACATGACCGACGTGCGTCATGCCTTGACCCTGTTGACCCACAGCAGCCGCAATGACCTGGCCGACCCGGCATTGCGGGCCTTCGGCGAGAAGTGGGCGCACGACCCCCTGGTCATGGACCAGTGGTTCAGCATCCAGGTGACGCGCCCCCAGTCGGATGCGCTGGACCGGGTCAGGTACCTGATGGGGCATCCGGCCTTCTCGTTGAAGAATCCCAACAGGGTACGGGCCCTGGTCGGCACCTTCGCCAATCAGAACCGAGTCAATTTCCATCGTATCGATGGTGAGGGCTACCGTCTGCTCGCCGATGTGGTGATCGAGCTCAATCGGCTTAATCCGGAGATCGCCGCACGGCTGATTACACCGCTGACCCGCTGGCAGCGCTTCGACGAGACCC
>SKVX01000386.1 GCA_007129225.1 Halomonas sp. | reverse complement strand
GATCAGCTCGGCGACCTGGCCCACGGCGTCCTTCAGCGGGGTGGGGCCGGCCATGTGCGGGGTCACCCATACCCTCGGATGGGACCAGAACGGGCTCTCCTCGGGTAGCGGCTCCGCGGGAAAGGCGTCGAGAAGGGCACCACGAAGCCGGCCTTCCGACTCTCCCTCGCCCAGTGCTTCCAGCAGTGCCGTTTCATCGACCAGGGTGCCGCGACCGGGGTTGATCAGGCTGGCCCCTTCCGGCAGGGAGGCCAGTGCCTCGGCATTGATGATATGGCGGGTATGTGGTGTGCCGGGGAGCAGCAGTACCAGGGTGCGTACCTGGCCGAGCAGTTCGGGAAGACCGTCGTCGCCGTGGTGGCAAGTGATGCCGTCCAGTTGCTTGGGTGAGCGGCTCCACCCATGGACCGGAAAGCCGTCGGCGGCGAGCATGCCGGCCACCTTGGCACCGATGGCGCCAAGGCCCAGCACGCCCACCGGCCAGTCGCGCTTGTCGTCCACGGTGTGCTCACGCCACTCGTGGCGTGCCTGCTGCCGGCGATAGCGGTCGAAGTCGCGCTGGAAATGCAGTACGCCGTAACGCACGTAGTCGCCTATCAGCTCGGCCATGCCGGCATCGCGCAGCTTGACGATGGGTACGTCATCGGGCAGACCGGGGTTGTTGAGCAGGGCATCGACGCCGGCGCCCAGATTGATGATGCCCTTGAGGTTGGTCTGCTCCCGGAGCAGCGCCTCGGGCGGCTTCCAGGCGGCCAGGTAGTCGATATCCTGGCGCTGGTTGGCGGGTGCCTCGCTGGTGAGGATCTCGGCGTCCGGCAGGTGTTCGGCCAAGGCATCGCGCCAGGTAGAGGCTTCGTCGATATGGATCAATACACGCATCAGCGTCTCCTTCTTCGTGGTTAGTGAAGATCAGTAGATGATCTGCATCATCGGCGGGGGTGACTCGTCGAGCAAGACGGCCAGTCGTTTCAGGCCCTCCTCAAGGCGCTTCAGGTCCTGCTCTGCTCCCAGGCTCACTCGGATGCGCCGTGGGGGTGGCGTCTGCTCGACCATGAACGGTACCGCGGTGGTGATGGCCAGGCCCTCCTGCTCGGCCTGCTGTTGCATCTCCTCCGCCCGCCAGGCACCCGGCAGCGTCACCCAGACATGCAGGCTGGTGTCGCGGGAGGCGAGGGGATGGTGACCGATCAGTCGTTGGGCGAGTGCCTGACGTTCACCCAGCAGCGATCGCTGTTCGGAGGCCATGGCCTCGATGCTGCCGTCGGCGATCCAGCGGTCGGCGAGTTCGAAGATCAGTGGCGTGGCCATCCAGGTTGTGGCTCGCATGCGGGGCAGCACGTGGTGCAGCTGGCCGCGGGGCACGGTCAGGTAGCCGGCGCGCAATCCCGGCACGGTGATCTTGGTCATGCTGGTGACATGGAAGCCAAGCTGGGGTATCCGTGCGGTCAGGGGCGTCAGCATCGGACCTTCGAGCAAGGCATGGACATCGTCCTCGATCAGCCATATCCGATGGCGCGCCAGCACCTCGGCCACGGCGTCACGGCGAGCCTCGCCCATGGTCGCCCCGGTCGGGTTCAACTGGGTCGGCGTCAGGTACACGGCTCGGGGCTTGAAGCGGTGGCATGCCGACTCCAGCGCCTCCGGAATGATGCCTTCGTCGTCGATGGCCACCCCCCGCAGCTGGAAGCCCAGGGTGCGCGACAGGGCGATCAGCCCATGGTCGGTAAGGGCTTCGGTAAGAACCAGGTCACCATGCTGTACCACGCTGGAGATGGCCAGCATCAGGCCGTGGGCCGCCCCGTTGCAGAGAATCCTGTCGTCCACCTCGCCGGGCACACCGAGTCGGGACTGCAGCCAGGCACTGGCGCGCTCGCGCTGGTGGGGCAGGCCGGCGATGGGCCGGCAGGCGGTAATCACATCGGGGCTGGCATGCTCCGCCAGTTCGGCCAGCGCCTGGCGAAAGCGCAGGTGGTGTCCGGGAGGACAGACCGGGTGGGCAATGGAGAGATCGATCAGCGGGCTCTCGTGGCGCGGCTCATGTCCGCGCAGATAGGCGGACTCTCGGGCATCGTCCAGGGCATTGATCCAGGTGCCGCTGCCGACCCGAGACTGTAACAGGCCCATTTTTTCGGCCTGGGCGTAGGCGCGCGAAACGGTCTGCACGCTGACACCGAGGTTTTCAGCCAGCTGGCGATGGGGCGGCAGTCGCGTGCCAGGGGCGATCTCTCCCTGGCGAACCGCCTCGGACAGGGCCCGTGCAATGGCCAGGTACTTGGGTCCGGTATCGGTCAAGTAGGGAGTCAGATCAATTGTCATGATTCAATAAAGCCTTTGACCGCCAGCAGAGGTGTGGTGCTAGTATCAGCTTAGCGACATTGACCGGACATTGTCATGATTTTTCTCCTCCATTGTCATGACAATTATCGCTTTTGACCGGTGTCGATAACCCCTGGTCCGGCCCTCTCCCCGCGGAGACGGCCGGTTATTGGTGATGCTATGGCGAACGCTTCATGAATCAGGTCACCCTGCCCTTCACGCGTCAGGAATATGCCACCCGGCTTTGGAAGGTCCGGGCCGAAATGGCTAGCCGAGGGATTGACGTGTTGATCATCAGCGACCCTTCCAACATGGCCTGGCTGACCGGCTATGATGGCTGGTCCTTCTATGTGCACCAGTGCGTGCTGGTGGGGCTGGAGGGCGAGCCGGTATGGTATGGCCGACGCATGGATGCCAATGGCGCATTGCGGACCTGCTGGATCGATCCGGACAATATCACCTATTACCCCGATTACTACGTCCAGAACCCCGACATGCATCCCATGGACTACCTGGCCCAGTCGATCATGCCCGATCGCGGCTGGCACCAGGGAGTGGTGGGCATGGAAATGGACAACTACTATTTTTCGGCCAAGGCCTATCAGTGCCTGCTGCGCGAGCTGCCCCATGCACGCTTCATGGATGCCAATGCGCTGGTCAACTGGTGTCGGGCGATCAAGTCTCCCCAAGAAATCGCCTACATGCGCGTTGCCGGCAAGATCGTCGAGGGCATGCATACGCGTATCCTCGAGGTGATCGAGCCCGGCCTGCCCAAGAGCAAGCTGGTTTCCGAGATCTACCGTGTCGGTATCGAGGGCTGGGTCGATGAGCACGGCAAGGTCTTTGGCGGCGACTATCCCGCCATCGTGCCCATGCTGCCCACCGGCAAGGATGCGGCGGCACCTCACCTGACCTGGGACGACACGCCCTTCCGCAAGGGCGAGGGCACGTTCTTCGAGATTGCCGGTGTGTTCAAGCGTTACCATGCGCCGCTGTCGCGCACCGTGTTCCTGGGGCGGCCGCCCTTGGATTTCATCCGTGCCGAATCGGCGCTGCTGGAGGGCATAGAGCGTGGCCTGGCCGTGGCCAAGCCCGGTAATCGTACCGCCGATATCGCCATGGCGCTGGGGGCGGCCATGGACAAGTACGGCTTCGACCGGGGTGGGGCGCGCTGCGGCTATCCTATCGGTATCAGCTATCCCCCCGACTGGGGTGAGCGCACCATGAGCCTGCGTCCCTCCGACGAGACCATCCTGCAGCCGGGCATGACCTTCCACTTCATGCCCGGCCTGTGGCAGGACGAGTGGGGCCTGGAGATCACCGAGAGTATTCTGATCACCGAGACCGGCTGCGAAGCGTTGGCGAACTTCCCCCGCCAGCTGTTTGTGCGCTGAACTCGCATACCGTCAACGAAGGGGCGCTGGGGGCAAGCCGAAGAGGAGGTCTTTTGCCATGGAAGGCAAAAGTAGCGTACAGGGAAGTATTCACAGCGCCTCCTCGCTGGCTTGCCGCCAGAATAGCCCCGAGCAGTCGCCTGCTGCCACCGAACAAGGAGTTCCAAGAATGACCAAGCGCCCAAGCCCGATCAGTGCCACCGTCGACTTCGATGCCGACGGCGTCCAGCACGGCTTCCTCAAGCTGCCCATCTCCGTGGACGAATCCGCCTGGGGTGCGGTGATGATCCCGGTGACTGTGGTCAGTAACGGTGAGGGTCCCACGGCCCTGCTGACAGGCGGCAACCACGGCGACGAGTACGAGGGCATTACCTCGCTGCTCAAGCTGTCCAGCAGCCTGCGTGCCGAGGACGTCAGCGGCCGGGTGATCATCGTGCCCTGCATGAACACCCCGGCGGTGATGGCTGGCAAGCGCACCTCCGGGCTCGATGGCGGCAACCTCAATCGCAGCTTCCCCGGTGACCCGAACGGTAGCGTCACCGAGAAGATCGCCGACTACTTCACCCGGGTCATGGTGCCGATGTGCGACGTGGTGCTCGATCTCCACTCCGGTGGGCGCACCCTGGACATCATTCCCTTCGGTGCTTCCCATGTGCTGGAGAATCCCGAGCAGCAGCGTCAGGCCCTTGAGGGAGCCAAGGCCCTGGGCGCACCCTACGCCATGATGATGTTCGAGCTCGATGCCGCCTCGCTGTTCGATACCGTGGTAGAGGAGCAGGGCAAGATATTCGTGGCCACCGAGCTGGGCGGTGGCGGTACCTCGACGCCGGAAAGCCTGGCCATCACCGAGCGTGGAATTCGCAACTTTCTGATCCACTTCGGTCTCATGCGGGGCGAGGTGGAACCGCCTGTCGAGCCGCAGATCTATCTCGATATGCCGGATGCCAGCTGCTATGTGCAGAGCGAGCACTCGGGGCTGCTCGAGCTGACCCTGATGCTGGGCGACGTGGTTCGGAAGGGCGAGGTGATCGCCCGAGTCTACGACCTGACCCGTAGCGGCACGCCACCGGTGGAGTATCGCGCCGGCCGCAGCGGCGTGCTCGCGGCCCGACGCTTTCCTGCCCAGGTCAACATGGGCGATACCATTGCCGTGATTGCCGAAATCGTGGAGTCGCTGGGGTGATGAAGCTCGATCGCTATGACCTGAAGATCCTCGAGATCCTCTCCCGGGACGGGCGCATTACCAAGTCGAAGCTGGCCGAGGCGATCAACCTCTCGGTCAGCCCCTGCTGGGAGCGTGTGCGCCGCCTGGAGAAGGCCGGCATCATCGAAGGCTACAGTGCGCGCATCAACCCCGAGGCCCTGGTGCGACGTACGCCGGTCTGGGTTCAGATCGAGCTCAAGCAGCATAACGCAGCCAGTTTCGCCCGCTTCGAGGCGCTGGTACACGCCACGCCTGAGGTGACCGAGTGCGTGGCGGTGGGGGGCGGGGTGGACTACCTGATGAAGGTGGAAGCCGACTCCATCGATGCCTACCAGCGCCTGATCGATGCCTGGCTCACCTCCGAGACCGGCATCGAGCGCTACTTCACCTATATCGTCACCAAGAGCGTCAAGCAGAAAAGTCCTCATGTACTCCCCGATTACCTGACCTGAGCTTTCATGATTCCATGGCGGCCCTGGGAAAGTATCGTTGATTACATGTTGATGAATTTGACTTAAGCTGGTGGTGAGCCAATTGCTCACCTGTGCCGGGCGATCCCGCTGACGCTTCCTTGATGACATAGAACGCACAAGACAGCGCCCCGGATGTACCGAGATCGCCTACGGAGACGAGCGACGATGTCCTATTTCACCATTGCCGGTGTGCAGATGCATGCGCTGCACCACGGCGACAATACCGAAGCCATGCGACACCGCGTCGATGTGCTGATGAGCCGCTTCCCCCAGGTCCAGATGGTGCTCTTCAGCGAGCTGATGCCCCTGGGGGCCTCGCCTCACCATGCCCATCCGTTGCCCAGTGTCGCCGAGGCCATGTTCTGCCAGTTGGCCGAGCAGCACCGCATCTGGCTGATTCCCGGCTCCATGTTCGAGCGGGTCGGCGAGAGCATCTACAACACCCTGTCGGTGATCAATCCCCATGGCCATGTCGTGGCCCGCTACCGCAAGCAGTTCCCCTTCCTCCCCTATGAGGCGGGCGTGGAGAGCGGCAGCGAGTTCGTGACCTTCGATGTGCCCAACGTCGGCCGCTTCGGCGTGTCGATCTGTTACGACATGTGGTTCCCCGAGACAACTCGCACCCTGGCGGCCATGGGGGCGGAGGTGATCCTGCATCCCACCATGACCGATACCATCGACCGCGATATCGAACTCTCCATCGCGCGCACCAATGCGGCGGTCAACCAGTGCTACTTCTTCGATATCAATGGCGCCGGTGCCATCGGCAACGGTCGTTCCATCGTGGTCGGCCCCTCCGGCGACGTGATTCACCAGGCAGGCACCGGCGAAGAGGTCATGCCCATCGAGGTGGACATGAACCGGGTGCGCCGCGAGCGCGAAACCGGCCTACGTGGTCTCGGCCAGCCATTGAAGAGTTTCCGCGAGCGCCGGGTCGACTTCTCCGTGTACCGCAGCGAGAACGGTTCCACGGCATTCCTGGATACCCTAGGCCCATTGGCCAAGCCTCTTCGCGCCGACGTTGAGGAGTACTGAGCCGCCAGTAGCG
>SKVX01000216.1 GCA_007129225.1 Halomonas sp. | reverse complement strand
CTCGGTCGTGGTGGTCTTGCCGGCATCGACGTGGGCGACGATCCCGATATTGCGATAGCGGTTGAGTGGAGTCTTGCGAGCCACGGTGGAACTCCCCGTTGGTTGGCGATGCGCTTAAGCGGCGCTGCACTTAGAAGCGGTAGTGTGAGAAGGCCTTGTTGGCTTCTGCCATGCGATGCACGTCTTCACGCTTCTTGACCGCAGAGCCCTTGCCTTCAGAGGCATCGAGCATTTCACCCGCGAGACGCTGCACCATGGTCTTCTCGCCGCGCTTGCGCGCCGCATCCACCAGCCAACGCATGGCCAGCGCCTGACGGCGCGAGGGGCGGACTTCTACCGGAACCTGATAGGTCGCACCACCGACGCGGCGGGACTTGACCTCGACCATGGGCTGGATGGCTTCCAGCGCGCGATCGAAGATCTCCAGCGGCTCTTCCTTGCTACGCTCGGCAACCTTGTCCAGCGCACCGTAGACGATGCGCTCAGCTGTGGACTTCTTGCCGCTGAACATCAGGTGGTTCATGAACTTCGCCAGGCGCTCACTTCCGAACTTGGGATCCGGCAGGATTTCGCGCTTGGCTACTACTCTTCTTCTAGGCATGACAAGCCCTCTATCGAAGGGTCTTTCAGGCAAACCCGGAACTCCCGCACGCTCCTTTCGAGCCCGCGACGCCCGGCCTTACTCTTATCAGACCGAAATTGAATCTGGATGCGTACCGAGGCCGATCAGGACTTGGGACGCTTGGTGCCGTACTTGGAACGGCCCTGCTTGCGGTTCTGCACGCCGGAGGTGTCGAGGGCGCCGCGAACGGTGTGATAACGCACACCCGGCAAATCCTTGACACGGCCGCCGCGGATCAGCACGACAGAGTGTTCCTGGAGGTTGTGTCCCTCACCACCGATGTAGGACGACACCTCGAACCCGTTGGTCAGGCGCACGCGGCAGACCTTACGCAGGGCCGAGTTCGGCTTCTTCGGGGTGGTGGTGTAGACGCGGGTGCAGACACCGCGCTTCTGCGGACAGGCCTGCAGCGCCGGCACGTCGCTCTTGGCGGCGGGGCGCTTGCGCGGCTTGCGCACGAGCTGATTGATCGTTGCCATGTTGTGTAGCTGACTCCAATGGTTGCCTTGCCTTTCAGCGGGCGCGGGCACACCCACCCCACTGTTAAAGGCTGCGCATTCTAATGTCTAGCGGGGTCGGGCGTCAAGCCGGGAGCATCGCTCAGGGCCTGACGCCTTCCCACGCCGTCTACAGGTCGTCGTCGTCCGAGTCCAGCGCGGTGAGCTGGGCGCCCAGCTCCTGCTCGACATCGAAGGCCGACGGGTGGAGCAGACGCTCGGTGTCTTCACGCCGGCGGCGACGCTCCTGGTGATGGGCCAGGCCGGTTCCTGCCGGAATCAGACGACCGACCACCACGTTCTCCTTCAGGCCGCGCAGATAATCGCGCTTGCCGGTAACCGCCGCCTCGGTCAGCACACGCGTGGTCTCCTGGAAGGAGGCCGCGGAGATGAACGACTCGGTGGCCAGGCTGGCCTTGGTAATGCCCAGCAGTACGCGCTGGTACTTGGCAGGGAACTTCTCGGCCTTCTCCAGCCGCACATTCTGCTCCAGCACCCGTACCAGCTCGACCTGGTCACCCGGGATGAAGTCGGAGTCACCGGAGTCGGTAATCTCGACCTTGCGCAGCATCTGACGCACGATCACTTCGATGTGCTTGTCGTTGATGCCCACGCCCTGGAGGCGGTAGACCTCCTGGATCTCGGCGGTGATGTACTTGGCCAGCTCCGCCACGCCCAGCAGCCGCAGAATATCGTGCGGGTTGCTCGGGCCGTCGGAGATCACCTCGCCCTTCTCGACGCTCTCACCCTCGAAGACGGCGATCTGGCGCCATTTCGGGATCAGCGCCTCGAACGGATCGCTGCCGTCCTCGGGGGAGATCGTCAGGCGACGCTTGCCTTTGGTCTCCTTGCCGAAGCTGATGACGCCACTAACCTCGGCGAGAATCGCCGGCTCCTTCGGCTTCCGCGCCTCGAACAGGTCGGCCACGCGGGGCAGACCACCGGTGATGTCCTTGTTGGCGGACGCCTCCACCGGAATACGGGCGACGATCTCACCGATGCCGATCTTGGCACCGTTTTCCACCGAGACGATGGACTTGCCGGGCAGCAGGTACTGGACGGGCGTGTTCGAACCGGTGACGCTGATCGGCTCGCCGGCTTCGTCGGTGAGCAGGATCATCGGGCGCTTTTCACGGCCGGCCTGGGGACGCGCGGCGGACTCGATCACCTCGATGGACGAGAGGCCGGTCATCTCATCCACGCTGCGGTGAATGGTCATACCCTCGTCCATGTCGGCGTAGTGCACCTTGCCCTCGACCTCGGCAATGATCGGGTGGGTATGCGGGTCCCACTTGGCCACTGCCTGGCCGGCATCCACGGCGTCGCCATCCTTGACGGAAAGCTCGGCGCCGTAGGGCAGCTTGTAGTACTCGCGCTCGCGGCCATGGTCGTCGGCGACGGCCAGGGCGCTGGAGCGGGAGACGACCACCAGCTTGCCGTCGGCACGCTCGACGAATTTCATGTTGTGCAGGCGCACGCGGCCGCCGTGCTTGACCTGAACGCTGTCCACTGCGGAGGCACGCGATGCCGCGCCGCCGATGTGGAAGGTCCGCATGGTCAGCTGGGTGCCCGGCTCACCGATGGACTGGGCGGCGATGACGCCCACCGACTCACCGATGTTGACCTGATGGCCACGGGCCAGATCGCGGCCGTAGCAGCAGGCACAGACGCCGTGTGCGGACTCGCAGGTGATGGCACTGCGCACCACGATCTCGTCGACGCCCATGGTGTCGAGATGCTCGCACCAGGCTTCGTCGAGCAGGGTGCCCTTCTCGATCAGCACCTCGTCGGTGGCCGGATCGATGACGTCCTGGGCCACCACACGACCCAGCACGCGCTGAGCCAGGGAGACGATGATGTCGCCGCCCTCGATGACCGGGTGAAGCGTCAGGCCACGCTCCGTACCACAGTCGGTCTCGGTGATCACCATGTCCTGGGCCACGTCGACCAGGCGACGGGTCAGGTAACCGGAGTTGGCGGTCTTCAGAGCCGTATCCGCCAGGCCTTTCCGTGCGCCGTGGGTCGAGATGAAGTACTGCAGTACGTTCAGACCTTCACGGAAGTTGGCAACGATCGGTGTCTCGATGATCGAGCCGTCAGGCTTGGCCATCAGGCCACGCATACCCGCCAGCTGGCGGATCTGGGCGGCACTACCCCGGGCACCGGAGTCGGCCATGATGAAGACGCTGTTGAAGGAGTCCTGCTCGACCTCGTTGCCGTCTCGGTCGATCACGGTCTCCTTCTCGATCCCGCGCATCATCGCCTTGGCCACCTTGTCGTTGGCCTTGGACCAGATATCGATGACCTTGTTGTACTTCTCGCCGGCGGTGACGAGACCCGAGGAGAACTGATCCTCGATCTCCTTGACCTCGGCCTCGGCGGCATCGACGATCTCGACCTTGGCATCCGGGATGACGAAGTCGTTGACACCGATGGAGGCACCGGACCAGGTCGCCATGCGAAAACCGGTGTACATCAGCTGGTCGGCGAAGATGACGGTCGGCTTGAGGCCGGCACGACGATAGACTTCGTTGAGCAGCTTGGAGATCGCTTTCTTCTTCATCGGCTGGTCGACCAGCTCGAAGGGCACGCCGTCGGGCAGGATGCGGAACAGCAGGGCACGCCCGGCGGTGGTGTCGTAGATGCGCCGCTGGGTGCTCTGCTCGCCGGTCTCCTCGTCGACCAGCACCTCGGTGAGGCGCACCTTGACCCGGGCATGCAGCGACACGCTCTGGGTACCGAAAGCGCGCTCCACCTCGTTGAGGTTGGCGAAAACCATGCCCTCACCCTTGGCGTTGATCTTCTCGCGGGTCATGTAGTACAGGCCCAGCACCACGTCTTGGGACGGCACGATGATCGGATCGCCGTTGGCCGGTGACAGCACGTTGTTGGTGGCCATCATCAGCGCCCGCGCCTCGAGCTGGGCTTCCAGCGTCAGCGGCACATGGACCGCCATCTGGTCACCGTCGAAGTCGGCGTTGTAGGCGGCACACACCAGCGGATGCAGCTGGATCGCCTTGCCTTCGATCAGCAGCGGCTCGAAGGCCTGGATGCCAAGACGGTGCAGGGTCGGCGCCCGGTTGAGCAGCACCGGGTGCTCGCGGATGACCTCGGCTAGGATATCCCACACCTCGGGAAGCTCGCGCTCGACCATCTTCTTGGCCGCCTTGATCGTCGAGGCGTACCCCTGCGACTGCAGCTTGGAGTAGATGAACGGCTTGAACAGCTCCAGCGCCATCTTCTTGGGCAGGCCGCACTGGTGCAGGCGCAGGGTCGGACCGACGGTAATGACCGAACGCCCGGAATAGTCGACGCGCTTGCCCAGCAGGTTCTGGCGGAAGCGCCCCTGCTTGCCCTTGATCATGTCGGCCAGCGACTTCAGCGGACGCTTGTTGGAGCCGGTGATGGCCCGGCCGCGGCGGCCGTTGTCCAGCAGCGCATCGACCGCCTCCTGGAGCATGCGCTTCTCGTTGCGCACGATGATGTCCGGCGCATTGAGGTCGAGCAGGCGCTTCAGGCGGTTGTTGCGGTTGATCACCCGGCGATACAGGTCGTTGAGGTCCGAGGTCGCGAAGCGGCCGCCGTCCAGCGGCACCAGCGGACGCAGGTCCGGAGGCAGCACCGGCAGAACCTCCATGACCATCCACGCCGGTGCATTGCCGGAGTTGTGGAAGGCTTCCAGCAGCTTGAGCCGCTTGGAGAGCTTCTTGATCTTGGTCTCGGAATTGGTCTGCGGAATCTCCTCCCGCAGCCGGTCGATCTCTTCCGGCAGCTCGATGTCCTTGAGCAGTGCCTGGATCGCCTCGGCGCCCATGCGGGCGTCGAAGTCGTCACCGAACTCTTCGAGAGCCTCGAAGTACTGCTCGTCGTTGAGCAGCTGGCCGCGCTCGAGCGTGGTCATGCCCGGATCGATCACCACGAAGCTCTCGAAGTAGAGCACCCGCTCGATGTCGCGCAGGGTCATGTCCAGGAACATGCCGATGCGTGAGGGCAGCGACTTGAGGAACCAGATGTGGGCAACCGGCGAGGCCAGCTCGATATGCCCCATGCGCTCGCGGCGTACGGCCGCCTTGGTCACCTCCACGCCGCACTTCTCGCAGATGATACCGCGGTGCTTCATGCGCTTGTACTTGCCGCAGAGGCACTCGTAGTCCTTCACCGGGCCGAAGATCTTGGCACAGAACAGGCCATCCCGCTCCGGCTTGAAGGTGCGGTAGTTGATGGTCTCGGGCTTCTTGACCTCACCGAAGGACCAGGAGCGAATCATGTCCGGCGAGGCGAGCGAGATCTTGATCGCATCGAACTCTTCGGACTGTGACTGCGATTTGAGGACTTTCACCAAATCTTTCATGGAGTCGGCTCCTAGCTCTCTAACTCGATATCGATGCCCAGCGAACGGATTTCCTTAACGAGTACGTTGAAGGATTCCGGCATGCCGGCATGCATGGTGTGGTCGCCGTCGACAATGCTCTTGTACATCTTGGTGCGACCTTCCACGTCGTCGGATTTCACCGTCAGCATCTCCTGAAGGGTGTAGGCGGCGCCGTAGGCTTCCAGCGCCCATACCTCCATCTCCCCGAAGCGCTGGCCACCGAACTGCGCCTTGCCGCCCAGCGGCTGCTGGGTGACGAGCGAGTAGGAGCCGGTGGAGCGCGCGTGCATCTTGTCGTCGACCAGGTGGTTGAGCTTCAGCATGTACATGTAGCCCACCGTGACCGGCCGATCAAAGGCGTCGCCGGTACGTCCGTCGTACAGGGCCATCTGGCCGGAGTCCGGCAGGTCCGCCAGACGCAGCAGGTGCTTGATCTCGCTCTCATCGGCGCCGTCGAACACCGGCGAGGCCATCGGCACGCCGCTGCGCAGGTTCTTCGCCAGGGCGATCACCTCGTCGTCGCTGAGGGTGTCGAGGTCCTCGACCCGGGTGCCGGTAGCCGAGTTGTAGATCTTGTCCAGGAACTCGCGGATCTCGGCCACCTGCTGGCTGCGGGCGTCGCGGAGCATGGCATCGATCTTCACGCCCAGCCCCTGAGCCGCCAGGCCCAGGTGAGTCTCGAGGATCTGACCCACGTTCATCCGCGACGGCACGCCCAGCGGGTTGAGGACCACGTCCACCGACACACCGTTGTCGTCGAAGGGCATGTCTTCCACCGGCATGATGGCGGAGATAACGCCCTTGTTACCGTGACGGCCAGCCATCTTGTCACCCGGCTGGATACGACGCTTGACCGCCATGTAGACCTTGACGATCTTGAGTACGCCCGGCGCCAGGTCATCGCCCTGGGTGAGCTTGCGCTTCTTGTCCTCGAACCGCTCCTCCATCTCGCGGCG
>SKVX01000044.1 GCA_007129225.1 Halomonas sp. | reverse complement strand
GGACACGACACTTGCCCTACTCGCCTTTACGCCGCTGATCCTGGCCGGCGTGCTGCTGATCGGCCTGCGCATGCCGGCAAAGACCGCCATGCCGGCGGTCTATGTGGTCACCGCCCTCATCGCCCTGCTCGCCTGGGACATGAGCTTCAACCGGGTACTGGCCTCGACCCTCCAGGGCCTGATCCTCACCGTGTCGATCCTTTGGATCATCTTCGGGGCCATCCTGCTGCTCAACACCCTGAAGCACTCCGGCGGCATCACTGCGATCCGCAAGGGGTTCTCGGGCATCAGTCCCGACCGTCGCGTCCAGGCGATCATCGTCGCCTGGCTGTTCGGCTGCTTCATCGAGGGCGCCTCGGGCTTCGGTACCCCGGCCGCCGTGGCCGCCCCGCTGATGGTGGCACTGGGCTTTCCGGCACTGGCCGCCGTGGTGGTGGGCATGATGATCCAGTCCACGCCGGTCTCCTTCGGCGCCGTGGGCACCCCGATCGTGGTGGGCGTTACCGGCGGCATCAACCGTGACGGCATCACCGAAACACTGGAAGCCGGCGGCTATACCTGGCTGGAGTACTTCCGCCTGATCGCCGCGGAGGTGGCCGTGATCCATGGCATCGTCGGCGTGCTGATGCCGCTGATCATGGTGGTGATCATGGTCAAGTTCTTCGGCGCGAACAGATCCTGGAGGGAAGGCCTCTCCATCGCCCCCTTCGCGCTCTTCGCCGGCGTGGCCTTCGTGGTGCCCTACATGCTGGCGGGCGTTCTGCTCGGCCCGGAATTCCCGTCCATGATCGGCGCCGGCGTGGGCCTGGCCATCGTCGTACCCGCGGCGCGCAAGGGCTTCTTGATCCCCAAGGACACCTGGGACTTCCCGGATGCCAAGAGCTGGCCGGACGCCTGGATCGGCAAGCTGGTGATCAAGACCGAGGACATCGTGGGCAAGACCCCGATTACCACCTTCATGGGCTGGCTTCCCTACGTGCTGCTGGCGGTGATACTGGTCGCCTCCCGCACCATCGACCCCTTCCGCGAAGCGCTTCAGTCACTGAGCTTCGGCTGGAGCAATATCCTCGGTGAGGCCGGGGTCTCCGGCAGCATCCAGCCCCTCTACCTTCCGGGTGGCATCCTGCTGATGGTGGTGCTGCTTACCGCCCTACTGCACAAGATGCGCCTGGGCGAGCTCAAGGCGGCCTTCGGCGAGTCCTCGAAGACCATCCTCGGTGCCGGCTTCGTGCTGATCTTCACCATCCCCATGGTGCGGATCCTGATCAACTCCGGCGTCAATGCGGCGGACCTGGTCTCCATGCCGGTGGCCATGGCGCAGTTCGTGGCCGACGGGGTGGGCGATATCTATCCGTTCTTCGCCCCGGCCGTGGGCGGCCTGGGCGCCTTCATCGCCGGCTCCAATACCGTGTCCAACCTGATGCTGGCCGAGTTCCAGTTCAACGTGGCACAGCAGTTGGGCGTTTCTACCGCGATGATGGTGGCACTGCAGGCCGTGGGCGCCGCGGCAGGCAACATGATCGCGATCCATAACGTGGTGGCGGCGTCTGCGACCGTGGGGCTGCTCGGCCGCGAGGGTGAAACCATTCGCAAGACGATCCTGCCGACGATCTACTACCTGGTGTTCACCGGCACCATCGCCATGATCGCGTTCTATGTGATCGGGATCACGGACCCGCTGATGCGCGCCGGCTGACCTTGACGGGAGCCAGCGTAAGGCCACGAGAGGGCCCTGTCGTATTCGACAGGGCCCTCTCGATTGTGGCCAGGGTGATGGCAGCGCTGGTAACGATTCATGATGCCCGCCGCCAAGAAACTGGTCATACCACTCGCACCCGGCATGGCCATGCCCTCATCAGCCACTTAAGGTGCCAGGCGGACGTTCCGGAATAATTAGCATAAAACCGAGGAATTTTTGCCCGTGACAAATACCACGCTAGCGCTACTTGCCTTTCTACCCCTGGTCCTGGCCGGGGTACTGCTGATCGGCTTTCGGATGGCGGCCAGAACCGCCATGCCGATCGTCTACCTGGTGACGGCCCTCATCGCTCTGTTCGCCTGGGAGATGACCTTCACCCGGGTCATTGCCTCTTCGTTGCAGGGTTTGATCCTCACCGTCTCGATCCTGTGGATCATCTTCGGTGCAATCCTGCTGCTCAATGCCATGAAGCATTCCGGGGGCATCACCGCCATTCGCAACGGCTTCTCGGGCATCAGTCCGGACCGCCGGGTGCAGGCCATCATCGTCGCCTGGCTGTTCGGCTGCTTCATCGAGGGCGCCTCCGGCTTCGGTACCCCGGCCGCCGTGGCCGCGCCATTGATGGTGGCCCTGGGCTTTCCGGCCCTGGCCGCCGTGGTGGTGGGCATGATGATCCAGTCCACCCCGGTCTCCTTCGGCGCCGTAGGCACGCCGATCGTGGTGGGCGTTACCGGCGGGGTCAACCAGAGCGCCATTACTGAAGCGCTGGAGGCCGGTGGCTATACCTGGCTGGAGTACTTCCGTTTGATTGCTGCCGAAGTGGCCATCATCCACGGTATCGTCGGCATCCTGATGCCGCTGATCATGGTGGTGATCATGGTGCGCTTCTTCGGCGCCAACAGGTCCTGGAAGGAAGGTCTCTCCATCACCCCCTTCGCGCTCTTCGCCGGCGTGGCCTTCGTGGTGCCCTACATGCTGGCCGGCG
Source organism: Halomonas sp. (assembly GCA_007129225.1). Taxonomy (GTDB): domain Bacteria; phylum Pseudomonadota; class Gammaproteobacteria; order Pseudomonadales; family Halomonadaceae; genus Halomonas. The sequence continues at coordinate 3,773 of SKVX01000044.1, read as the reverse complement.
TCCTGCTCGGCCCGGAATTCCCGTCCATGATCGGAGCCATGGTGGGCCTGGCCGTGGTCGTGCCCGCTGCGAAAAAGGGTTTCCTGATTCCCAAGGACACCTGGGACTTCCCGGACTACAAGTCCTGGCCGGACGAGTGGATCGGCAAGCTGGTGATCAAGACCGAAGACGTCGTGGGAAAAACGCCGATCACTACCTTCATGGGGTGGGTGCCTTATGTGCTGTTGGCCATCTTCCTGGTAGCGTCCCGCACCATCGATCCGCTGCGTGAGGCGCTGACCTCATTGGCCTTCGGCTGGAACGATATCCTCGGCGAGACCGGCGTCTCAGGCAGCATCCAACCGCTCTACCTGCCTGGCGGGATCCTGCTGATGGTGGTACTGGTCACCGCCCTGCTGCATCGCATGAGGATCGGCGAGCTCAGGGAAGCCTTCAGCGAGTCCACCCGTACCATTCTGGGCGCCGGCTTCGTGCTGATCTTCACCATCCCCATGGTGCGCATCCTGATCAATTCCGGGGTCAACGCCGCCGACCTGGTCTCGATGCCTGTGGCCATGGCGCAGTTCGTGGCCGACGGCGTGGGTGACGTCTACCCGTTCTTCGCGCCTGCCGTGGGCGGCCTGGGTGCCTTCATCGCCGGCTCCAATACCGTGTCCAACCTGATGCTGGCCGAGTTCCAGTTCAACGTGGCACAGCAACTGGGCGTTTCCACCGCCATGATGGTGGCGCTACAGGCCGTGGGTGCCGCCGCGGGCAACATGATTGCCATCCATAACGTGGTCGCGGCGTCTGCCACGGTCGGCCTGCTGGGTCGTGAAGGTATCACCATCCGCAAGACGATCCTGCCGACCCTCTACTACCTGATCTTCACCGGTATCATTGCCATGATCGCGTTCTACGTGATCGGCGTCACGGACCCGCTGATGCGCGCCAGCTGATCTTTTTCCGGGCACGCAGCAACCAGCCCCCATGGCCTCGGTCATGGGGGCTGGTTCGCTGATGGTTCAGAATCAGGAGCAGATCGCCGGGCAAGTCCGGTGCTATTCATCCAGAGCGCGAGCGTAGCGTCCTAGCCGTGCCAGCAACTCGTGGCTGTACCCCAGGAGTTCTGAATCGCGGTAGCGGGAGGCAATCAACTGCATACCCACAGGCATCCCACGATGACCACTCTCGATGGGTAGCGAGATGGTGGGTAGTCCCAGCAGTGTCCAGGCACGTGAGTAAAGGGGGTCTCCCGTAGAAATGCCCGATGCCAACGGAGCCACGTTCACCGCGGAGGGTGAAAGCAGCAAGTCGACCTCCTTGAAAAGCGTCGCGACACAGCTCTGTAGCCTCTCCGTTTCCTGTCGTGCCCCATAATACTCATCGAGGGTGATGGCGAAGCCGCGCTCGAGAATCTCGCGAAGCTTGTCGCTGATGTCGTCGCCATGCTGGAAATATACGTCGGCGAGACAACGCGATGACTCAAACGCCATCACCAGGCTCTGCAACTCGACGAGCCGATCCAGCTCCCTGGCATGACCAAGCGACGAGGTGATCGCAACGCCTTCGGCGCTGAGTCGCTGACAGGTCCTGTCGAGTGCACTCTCGACGTCCCGGTCCAGGTCGCCATCGGACGGCACGCGTATCACTCCGATCTTCAGGCCCGCAAGGTCGAGCCTGGCCAGTGGGGCAAACCGAGTGCAGGTCAGAGCGGCGTGCACCAGCGCGATGTCATCGACGGATCGCGCAAAGTAGCCAACGGTATCCAGGGTTTCACTGAAAGGCTTGATGCCGGCTCGTGAAATGAGGCCATAGGTGGGCTTGAAGCCGATCACATTGCAGTAGCTGGCCGGCCGGATGATGCTACCAGCTGTCTGAGTACCAAGAGCTATCGGCACCATGCCATCGGCCACGGCCGCAGCGGAGCCACTGGAAGACCCGCCCGGCGTCCTGTCGAGATCATAGGGGTTGCGCGTCTTTCCCGGTGAGAAATAGGCGAGCTCCGTGCTGACGGTCTTGCCCATCACAAAGGCACCCGCCTTCTTCAGCAGCGCCACGGGCGAGGCATCCGAAACCGAGCGGTCGCAGCGGAGGTAACCGGTACCCCAGCGCGTGGGAAAGTCACGAGTGTCGTAGATATCCTTGATACCCACAGGGATGTTCTGCAGCAGTCCTTTACCGTGGGAGACCGCCTGTGGGGCAGCCAGGCATTCCCAAGCCTGGACCTTACCCTCCCGTTGGTGAATCCGGTCGAAGCATGACGCCAGGTACTCATCGCCCGATAGCGACCCGTCTGCCATGCATTGCAGGGCTTCGGCGGCGGTCACGTGAGTCCCCGGGGCGTTGCGGAGAAATGGTAATCGTTCACCGCCGCAACCGCCCGCTCGATATCGTCGGCACTCACGTCGAGGTGGGTCACCAGACGGGTGACCGGGCCCACCGCCATCAGGATGCCGCACCCCTCGAGATGAGCCTGCAACCCTCGGCAGTGAGCCTCGGGAAACGCAACGAAGACCATATTGGTGTCACAGGCACGCACCTCTATGCCCGATACGCTCCCCAGCCCCTCGGCCAGCCGCCGGGCATTGTCGTGGTCCTCGGCCAGGCGTTCGACATGGTGCTCCAGCGCATGGTGACAGCCCGCCGCCAAGAGCCCCGCCTGGCGCATGCCACCGCCCAGCGTCTTGCGCCAGCGCCGCGCCCGGGCAATGAATGCCTCGTCGCCCAGCAGCAGCGAGCCCACCGGCGCGCCAAGCCCTTTTGAAAAGCAAAGCGACACCGAATCGAAACCTTGGCATAGCTCGGCGAGAGAGCGCCCGGAGGCCACCACGGCGTTGAACAGCCGCGCCCCGTCCAGGTGGGTGGCCAGCCCATGCTCATGGGCCAGCGCCGTGGCACGTCGAGTATAGGCTTCCGGCAGCACCTTGCCCCGGAAGGTGTTCTCCAGCGCCAACAGCCGGGTGCTGGCATGGTGAATGTCGGCTCCCTTGATGGCCGCCTGCACCCTCTCCAGCGGCAGGCTGCCGTCCGGGTCATGCTCGATGGGCTGGGGCTGAATGCTGCCCAGCACCGCCGCACCGCCGCCCTCGTCGCGATAGATATGCGAGAACTGACCGGCGATATACTCGTCGCCCCGCTGGCAGTGCACCATGAGGGCCGCCAGGTTGCTCTGGGTCCCCGAGGGGAAGAACAGCGCGGCCGCCATGCCCGCCCTCTCCGCCACCACCGCCTCGAAGGCGGCAACGCTGGGGTCATCGCCCCATACATCGTCTCCCACCGGTGCCCTGGCCATTGCTTCGCGCATGGCCGAAGTGGGCCGGGTCACGGTGTCACTGCGCAGATCGATCATTGTCGTCCATCCTCGTCACGACGAAAGGGGCGGCCCCTGTCGGCTCTTTCCATGCTGTCTGGCCCTGGTGCTTGGCCATGGTCATGATGCCTGCCGGTTTCGCCTCAGGCCAGTGCCTGCTCCAGCAGCCGAGCCACATGAATCGCCTCGCGCCCCGCGCCGTCCTGGATCTGGTGGCGACAACTGGTGCCATCGGCCACCACGACGGCATCGTCACCGGCCTCCCGGATCGCCGGCAGCAGCGTCAGCTCGGCCATTTTCATCGAGGCGTCATAGTGCTCGACCTCATAGCCGAAACTGCCGGCCATGCCGCAGCAGGAGGACTCGATAGTCTCGACCTCGAGCTCGGGAATCCATGACAGCACCTGCTCGATGGGGCGCACGGCATCGAAGGCCTTCTGATGACAGTGGCCGTGAAGCATGACGCGTCGGTATGCCAGCG
>SKVX01000057.1 GCA_007129225.1 Halomonas sp. | reverse complement strand
GATCATCAGCGACAGGGTGAACAGCACCATGTTCAGCTTGTTGTCCACATCGGCGGTGTAGTCCCGGAAGCCGAGTTCCACCAATACTTCGCTCAGCTTGGCCAGCAGCGGTACGCCGGATTCGCTGTGCGTGCTGAACATGCCGAACATCGGAATCGGGTTGCCGGTGAGCTGCAGGGCGATGAACACGGCCGGAATGGTATAGGCGATGATCAGTACCACGTACTGCGCCACCTGGGTATAGGTGATGCCCTTCATGCCACCGAATACGGCATACAGGAATACGATGGTGGCCGCGATCCAGATGCCCCAGGTGTTGCTGATCTCCAGGAAGCGGGAGAAGGCGACGCCGGCACCGGTCATCTGTCCGATAACGTAGGTCACCGATGCCACGACCAGACAGACGACCGCCACCAGGCGCGCGGTACTGCTGTAGAAACGATCACCGATGAAGTCGGGAACGGTGAACTTGCCGAACTTGCGCAGGTAGGGCGCCAGCAGCATCGCCAGGATGACGTAGCCACCGGTCCAGCCCATCAGGAAGGAGGAGTTGGCGTAGCCGCCGGATGCCAGCAGGCCGGCCATGGAGATGAAGGACGCCGCCGACATCCAGTCGGCCGCGGTTGCCATGCCGTTGGTGATCGGATGGACGCCGCCGCCGGCGACATAGAAGTCCTTGGTCGAGCCGGCCCGTGACCAGATCGCAATGCCGATATAGAGGGCAAAGGAGCCGCCCACGAACAAGAGATTGATTGCAAATTGACTCATGCCGGTTTACTCCCCAAGGCCGAATTTTTCATCGAGCTTGTTCATCTTCCATGCGTAGAAGAAAATGAGGCCGATGAAAGTCAGGATGGAGCCCTGTTGGGCAAACCAGAAGCCGAGGTCCGTGCCGCCGATGGGGATACCTGACAGCAAGGGGCGCAGCAGGATGGCGAAGCCATAGGAAACCAGGGCCCACACAACCAGGCACCCGGCAATCGTGCGAACGTTCGCTTTCCAGTACGCAGCAGCATTGGATGTATCATCTGCCATAGTGTTGCTCTCCACTTGTTTTTGAGGTTGGGAAGTTGCACAGAGAGGTAACAGGATTCACCAAGGTCGTCCCGCATGGTCAACTGTACGTTGTTCACCTCGACAATGGCGCCGGCTCGTACCTCTTTTTATCGTTATCCCTGCGCGGCACAAGCTACTTTTCCCACCATGTATCTTGCCGGTTGTCGAAGTGTATTACCGACGTGCAATTGCCCTGCATGACTCATCGGCAATAGTGGTCAATAAGTGAGGAAATTAAATCCCAGACTTTGGTATCATGAGTAAACTGTGATTGAACGATAGGGGGTTTTATTTATATATTTCAATGGCTTATGGATTGATTTTGCCAGTGCAGCGTCGGCGTCCGTCACGGGTATAGGACGATTGTCTAGCTTCGAGCCGTATAAACTTTTGTCTGGTTTTTATTTGAGTAGACTATTGTCTAAGCCTGACAAACTAGATTGTTCCGGCCTGTAGGACGATGGTCTAGGTTATGCCGCAAAAGCCGTTCTTGTTATTCTGCTCAGAATCTCTTCACGAGGTGGGCGACAGCAGGGAGGATTTGGAAGGCATGGTCGAAGCACCTGCTGCCGGAACGGCTTGGCGTCCACTTGCGTTAGTATTTTCGTCCTTGCTGGACCAGCCATAGCCCTGACCTATCCTGAGCATAACGGCCGCACAACGAGGGCAGCAGCATGGTCGATGTCGATCTCTCTCAACCACCTTTTTCCTTTCTTGATGATGAGGGGCGCGAACGCGTTCGCAGTGGCATCGACCTGGCCTATTTCGATCGCGACGAAATCATTCTCGAAACCGGCCAGCCCGGTGAGTATGTCTTCATCATCCACAAGGGAGAAGTCGCGGAACTGGATACCACCCTGCCCGGGGCGCGTGAACGGATCGGTCACTACACCGCAGGTGATCTCTTCGGTGCCATCAGCATCCTCAACGGCAAGAGCCGCTATCGCTTCCGTGCCGAGCAGGAGAGCCTGTGCTACCTGCTGCCCAAGTCGCTGTTCCTGCAGCTGTGCGACGAATTTCCTCCCTTCGCCGAATTCTTCCGCCAGACCCTGGCCCACAAGGCGCGCCTGCTGACCGAACAGCGTGCCGAGGGTGGCGTGACCATGGCCGGTTTCATGCTTGCCAAGGTCAGCGAGTGCATGCGCCCGCCGCTCTGCGTCGGCCGGGAAGCGAGCATTGCCGATGCGGTGGCCACGCTGCATGACAGTCACGCCGATAGCCTGCTGGTGGCGGGCGATCAGGGGGCCGGCATGGTCACCAAGACCAATCTGCTCAATGCCCTGGTGCTGGAAGGGCGCGAGCAGGCAAGCCCGGTGCGTGAGGTCGCCAGTTTCGAGCTGGTCACGGTCAGACCCGAGCAGTACCTGTTCGAGGTGTTGGTCAAGATGACGCGGTTCAAGGTGGAGCGCGTCGTGGTCATGGAGGAGGCGAAGCCGGTCGGGGTGGTGGAGTTGACCGATGTGCTCAGCTATTTCTCCAGCCGTAGCTACGTGGTCAGCCTTGAGGTTGAGCAGGCCGACAGCCTCGATGCGCTGTTCCGCGCCAGCCATCGCACGCCGGAGCTGGTCAAGGCGCTGATGGCCCAGGGGGTCAAGCTCCGGTTCGCCATGGGGCTGCTGGCGGCGCTCAATGGCCGCATCATGTCCAAGGCCTGGAGTTTCCTGATCGACGAGCGGTACCACGGCAGCAGCTGCCTGATGGTGATGGGCAGCGAAGGTCGTGGCGAGCAAATCCTCAAGACCGACCAGGACAATGGGCTGATCCTCGCCGATGACCTAGACTGGCCGGACGTCCATGACCAGATGCAGCGCCTCACGGAGACGCTGATCGAGCTGGGCTACCCGCGATGCCCCGGCAACATCATGGTTTCCAACCCCGAATGGGTGGGGAGCGTGACCCAGTGGCGTGACCGTATCGCGCGCTGGGCTCAAGCGCGTGACGGCGACAGTCTGATGAAGCTCGCCATCATGCTCGATTCCCATGCCGTGGCCGGCAATCCGGCGCTGCTCGACAGGGTGCGCGAGTCGCTGTTCGACGCCTGCTCCCGGGACGAGATCTTTCTCTCCTACTTTGCACGTACTGCGTTGCGCTTCTCCACGCCACTGACGCTGTTCGGGTCGCTCAAGAAACCTCAACACGGCATCGACATCAAGAAGGGCGGCATATTCCCCATTGTGCACGGCGTGCGAACCATGGCCCTGGAGCGGCGAATAAAGCCGACCTCGACCTTGGAGCGCCTGGAAGCGCTGGCCGCCGACGGCCGACTGGATGAGCGGGTTGCCGAGGACCTGTCGGAAGCGCTCTCGCTGTTTACCGAGCTGCGCCTGAAGCAGCAGCTGGAGCGACTGGACGGCACTGCCGATGATGCGAGCCCGGACCGGGTCGTCGTGCAGCAGCTGTCGTCGCTCGAGCGAGACCTGCTGCGGGAGGCGCTGCATATCGTCAAGGATTTCAAGCAGAGTCTGTCGCAACGCTATCACCTGGAATACTCCTGAGGGAGCCCGGAGCTGGGAAGAGCGAACGCCGGTGACTCAGGCCAATAACAACAGGAGATTGCATGCTTAGAGCATTTCGTCGAGCCAAGGATCGTCGTCGTCATGCCAACGGTGAATATGGTTGGCTTTTCCATCCCTATACCGGGGATGAGCTGGTCGCCATCGATTGCGAAACCACCGGCGTCGATACCCGCACGGCAGAGCCGGTATCCATTGCCGCGGTGAAGGTGCGTGGCGACCGGGTACTGGCCAGCGAATCGCTTGACCTGCGTCTTCGCCGTCCCGCTTCGCTCACCGGGGACTCCATTCGCATACATGGTCTGCGTGGCATTGACCTGGACGAGGGCGAGAGCCTCGATGAGGCATTAGTCAAGCTGCTGAATTTTATTGGAAATCGACCGCTGCTGGGTTGGCATCTTGATTTCGATCTGGCCATACTCAATCGCCAGCTGCGCCCGCGGTTCGGTTTCGAGCTGCCCAACAGCGGGATCGACGTGGCCCAGCTCTACCATCGTCAGCTGCGGCGCAGCGCCATGGAGCCGGACCCGACGACGATTCGCTTCGATACGGTGGCGGAAGTGCTGGGTGTCCCGGTGATGGGGCGCCATACCGCTTTGGGAGATGCCGTCACCACGGCGCTGATGTACCTGAAGCTGGAGCGTGGTGCCATGCAGGCCCGGCGGGAGGCATGAGAGGCGCGTTCGGCCAGGCGTCGCCAGTGGCGGGCGGCGATGGTAGGATGGGCGCCGATATCCACCACACGCCCTGGCAGCGCCGTGACCATGCAAGACGCCGTGACATTCGACCCATTCACCTTGGAAGGCCGCTCCGACAGGCCCTCCCTCCCCTCGGCAGATAAGCCCGGCTCCGTGCCGGATGGCCTGGATGCCAAGGCCCGGAGGGAGTTCAACAAACTGCAGAAGCGCCTGCGTCGCCAGGTGGGCAATGCCATCATCGACTATGGCATGATCCATGAGGGAGACCGGGTCATGGTATGCCTCTCCGGCGGCAAGGACAGCTACACGCTGCTGGAGATACTTCGCAACCTGCAGCGCAATGCGCCCGTGAATTTCTCCCTGGTGGCGGTCAACCTCGATCAGAAGCAGCCCGGCTTCCCTGAGCATGTGCTGCCGGCCTACCTGGATGCCATCGGCATCGAATACCATATTCTCGAGCGTGACACCTACTCGGTTGTCATGGAGAAAACGCCGGAAGGAAAGACCACCTGTGCGCTCTGCTCGCGGCTGCGCCGCGGCTCACTCTATGGATTTGCCGAGAAGATCGGTGCCAACAAGGTCGCTCTCGGGCATCATCGCGAGGATATTCTCGAGACGCTGTTTCTCAATCTCTTCTTCGGTGGCAGCCTCAAGGCCATGCCGCCCAAGCTGCTGTCTGATGATGGCAAGAACATCCTGATCCGGCCATTGGCCTATTGCCGCGAGGCCGATATCGCCGAGTTTTCCCGGCTGATGGAGTTCCCCATCATTCCCTGCAACCTGTGTGGCTCACAGCCTAATCTGCAGCGCCAGGTGGTCAAGGAGATGCTGGCCGAGTGGGAAGCCAAGCACCCCGGGAGGCTCGAGAGCATGTTCAAGGCGGTGACCAATGCGGCGCCTTCGCAACTGGCGGACCGCAAGCTGTTCGACTTTGCCGGCCTCGAGGAGAAGCAGGCCAGGCGCCAGGCGAATCACATCGATGCCCTCGACCTGACCCGGGACTGAACAGGCCCGGTCGCTCCCGTCTAGCCAGACATCGTCAGGGAATGATAAAGAAACGGCCCGTCGCGCTTGCTCGACGGGCCGTTGCTTGAGTCATGTGCGTCCTGGGCTCAGTGTTCTTCCTGTGCCTGGGCAAGCAGAGCTTCCAGGTTGAGGATATTCACTTCGCGACCGGAGACCTCTACCAGCCCCTGCTGCTGGAAGCGTCCCAGGATCCGGCTGACGGTTTCCACCGCCAGGCCCAGATAGTTGCCGATATCGGCCCGCGACATGGAGAGTCTGAAGCTGTAGGGCGAGTAGCCACGACGGCGAAACCGGTCCGAGAGGCTGGAGAAAAAGCTGGCCAGTCGCTGGTCGGCAGTCTTTCGCGACAGCAGGCGCATCATTCGCCGGTCGTCTCTCAACTCCTTGCTCATGCTGCGGTAGAGTTGGCCACGCAGCTCTGGCAAAGCCTCGGATAGCGAATCGAGGCGGTCGAAGGGGATCTCGCAGACCGTGGTGGTCTCGAGCGCGATCACGCTGCCGGGGTAGGCCTGTTCATCGATACCGTCGAGCCCGACCAGCTCACTGGGCAGGTAGAAATTGGTGACCTGGTCGTCGCCGGAACCTTCGGTGGTGACCTGCTTCAGGCTGCCGGAACGTACGGCATAGACGCTGTTGAAGGCGCTGCCCTGACGGAACAGGGATTCGCCCTTCTTGAGGGGTGCGCGGCGGCGGATGATGGCGTCGAACTGCTCCATATCCTCAAGCTCGAGCGCCAGCGGCAGGCACAGGGAACTCAGGCTGCAATTCTGGCAGCGAGTTTCATGCAGCAGGGAGCGCCGCTTGTCGACCGCGTTGGCCGTTTCTACAGCCATGGTCACCTCCTTGATCGTGATCATAGAGGCATTATGGAGCATTCTTTGGCCCGGGAGAATGCCCGTTGTGACGATTGGTCGCAACACATTGATATATTGAGCTAATTCGCTGGATCAATTTGTCGGGCTAGCTGAAGCGCTCAGGGATTGCGTGAATCCGGCTGATGAGGTGGGTGGGCATCGAAGGCCATGGCGAGATGATGGATCAGCAGCCGTCCGATCGGGGTGGCAACGAGACGTTTCCCATGCCATGCCAACAGGCCGTCCCGGGCCAGCGTGTCCAGGCGGGCCAGAGCGTCCTCCAAGTAGCGCTGCGCGTCGATGCCGAAGCTCTCCTCCAACTGTTCCAGGTCCAGTTGCATGT
>SKVX01000418.1 GCA_007129225.1 Halomonas sp. | reverse complement strand
TACTCGTTTCCCGTTCGTCGACTGGTTCCGCAACTCATCGCCCTATATCAATGCACACCGCGGGCGAACCTTCGTGATTCTCATCGAGGGCGAAGCCATGGCGCGCGGGCGAGGCGAGCAGCTGATCCAGGACCTGGCACTGCTGCATACGCTGGGTGTGCGCCTGGTGGTGGTCTTCGGCATCCGGCCCCAGGTACAGCTGGCCCTGGACGAGGCCGGCATCCAGCCGCAGCGCCATGATGGTCGCTGGGTGGCGGACGGGGCCATCATGCAGTGCGTCCAGCGTGTCGCCGCCGAGCAGCGGCTGTGGCTGGAGGCGCGGCTCTCGCTGGGGCTGCCCAATACGCCGCTGCACGGTGTCGAGCTGACCGTGGTGTCGGGCAATCTCGTTATGGCCAAGCCCCTGGGCGTGCGGGAGGGTATCGACTTCGACCACAGCGGCGAGGTGCGCCGGGTGCGTACCTCCGCCGTCCAGGGGCTGCTGGATCGCAGCTCCCTGGTGCTGTTGCCGCCCCTGGGCTTCTCCAGCACCGGGGAGGTGTTCGACCTGGATGCCGCCGAAGTGGCGCAGCATGCGGCCATGGCCCTGGGCGCCGACAAGCTGATCCTGCTGGGCGAGGCCGACGGCCTGTACGACGAGAGCGGCGCCCTGCAGCGGCAGCTCACCCCCGGCGAGGCGGAGCCGTTGCTGGCGCAGTCCGCGCCGGGCAGTGAAGCGGCACGTCACCTGGCGGCGGCCTGTGCCGCCGCCCGCCACGGCGTGGCACGGACCCACCTGCTGTCATGGCACAACCACGATGCCCTGCTGGGTGAGCTCTTCACCCGGGACGGCGTAGGCACCATGATCACCCAGCATCGCTACGAGCAGCTGCGTCCCGCTGAGCTGGGTGATATCGGCGGCCTGCTGGAGCTGCTCGAGCCGCTGGAGCACCGCGGCATGCTGGTGCCACGCTCGCGCGAACGGCTGGAGCACGAAATCGACGACTACCTGGTGATCGAGCGCGACGGCATGGTCATCGGCTGTGCCGCGCTGCACTGCTTCGGCGAGGCCGACATGGGCGAACTGGCCTGCGTGGCGATCCATGTGGACTACCGCGGCGGTGCCCGCGGCGCGTTGCTGCTCGCCGGCGTGGAGCGTCGGGCGCGTCGGCTCGGACTCACGTCACTGTTCGTGCTCACTACCCATACCGCTCACTGGTTCGTCGAGCACGGTTTCCGCCCCTCCGATATCGAGGCGCTGCCACCGCTGAAGCGCGACACCTACAACCACGCCCGCAAGTCGAAGATTCTCGTCAAATCCCTCGCCTGAACGTCACCATCGCCGCACCGGCAATCCCCGCCGGCTGCGGCGCTGTCGCTGCAGAGCTACGCCGCGTTAAAAGTTGTCTCAAATAAGATACTAAGCAAGCCTTTGTTTTTTTAGAACATTTCTTTTTGTTAGATTTTGATGTCGCCAAATGATGACAATCTTGCGGGTGGAGACTGCTGTTTTCGGCCGTTATGTAGAGCCTCTGAGCGTTCGAGCTCTGCTTGTGTTACTCAACTTACTGATTTTTCATGCTTGGTAAGATTTCTGGCACGACTCTAGCAATGTACAGGGTGAGCAACGGAAGTGGTTCAAACGGCTCGAACCACTTTTGATCATCGGGAAGCTCGGGTAACCCCCCATGCCCTGTGCACCCGGGCCAACGATGATCGGCGTCTGCTCCGCGATGTGTAACTTAGGTTGCGATGAGACGGGTACCGCCAGCAGGCAAGGAAGGGTACCAGAAGGGCAAGGATGCCCCGGCATGGAAGCCTCATCCCCTTCGGGGGATCGAACAGCACGGCATCGCCGGCGACATGAGTCGCGGCGGTGGCGACATGGAAAACGAAGCCGGGCGGTTCGCCGCCCACCCGTACCGGACGCTCCTGGTAGCCAAGTCTCGGTCGCGGTGCTTCGGGGCCCCTAGGGCCCATGGAAAGTATGGCCATGGTTCGACCAGGCGATCGATGCCCATGCTTTTCAATCCCTTCAGTTCCCTGCGTACTTGGGCCGGCTATGCCGGCCTCTTTTTTCATGAATCCGATACGCACCGAGAACTGCCCAGGCGCGGCAAGAGCGTGGAATCTGTTATCCTGCAGGCATGAACCAATGTCGGTCCCCTCTCTACTGAATAGAACACTGGTCATGACCAAACGGGTCTCGCGCCGTTGGCGCCCTCGCTCCCTGCCACAGCTAGTGATGCTGGCATTTCTGGTGGTGATGTTGCCGCTGGGCATCTTGATGTTTCAGGCAGGCCAGGCACTCTCCGAGCTGTCGCGCCTGGCGGATGTCAGCGCCCGCCAGGCCATTGAGGAAACGCGTCGTGCGCGCCAGCTCAGCAGCCTTGCTCTGGAGATGGAGCGCAGCGCGCGCCAGTACGCCGTGGTGGAGCAGGAGAGCCTGCTCGATATCTATGCCGAGCGTCACGCCGAGTTCGGTGAGCTGCTGGCCCAGCAGCGGCGGCTGCTGCCCGGCAACAGCGACGTGCTGGCACTGGAGGAGCAGATGCAGCTGCTCGCCCAATTGCCGGAGCTGGAGCCGGAGGCGCTGGATGTCTGGCTTTCCCTGTTCGTGCCTTTCGCCCAGCACACCGATGCCATGCGCCAGGCAACCAACCAGCACATCGATAATCGCATCGAGATGATTCGTGACCAGGCCGAGGCCGTTCAGTCCCAGCTCTGGCTGCAGACCGGTGCGCTGGTGTCGGCCAGTCTGCTGCTGATGCTGCTGTTCAGCTGGCTGATCATTCGCCCGGTACGCCAGCTCGAGCGGCGCATCCTGAGCATCGGTACCGGCACCGAGGTGGCCGAGGCCGAGGATATCCAGGGGCCGGCGGAACTGGTCCAGCTGGGCGACAGGCTCGACTGGCTGTCGACCCGGCTGAGCGACCTGGAGGCCCAGAAGCAGCAGTTCCTTCGCCATATGTCCCACGAGCTCAAGACCCCCCTGGCCAGCGTGCGCGAAGGCTCCGCCCTGCTCTCCGATGGGGTGGCGGGCGAGCTCACTCCGCGCCAGCACGAGATCCTATCGCTCATCGACAGCAGCGGGCGTGAGCTGCAGCGGCTGATCGAGCAACTGCTCGACTACAACCTGCTGCAGCACAACCAGCGCGTTGCCCTGGCCCGAGTGGACGTGGCGGCACTGGTGATGAACACCCTCACCAAGCATCGCCTGGCGCTGGAGCAGAAGCGCATGCGCGTGACGGCCTTCGAGGGCCCGCTGGAGTGGGTGCTCGACCCCACTGCGGTGGGGCGTATTCTCGATAACCTGGTGTCCAACGCCATCGCCTATGGCCACGACGGTGGCGATCTGTTGATTCGCGCCCACGCCGCCAATGATCGGCTGATGCTGGATGTGGCCAACAGCGGCGACCCCATTGCCGAGGACGACCAGCCCAGGCTATTCGAGCCCTTCTACCAGGGGCGCTCACGGCGCAAGGGGCCGCTCAAGGGCTCCGGCATCGGGCTCTCGGTGGCGGCGGATTGTGCCCGGCTGCACAATGGCCGTCTCCAGCTGGTTGAGGATCGGGAGCTGGAGGTGTGCTTTCGACTGACGCTGCCGCGCCAGTCCCTGCCCCTCTCCAGCAGTGAGGATATCAGGAGGCCCGTGGAAGCGGGCATGGACGCAAGGAGCGACTATCCATGAAAAGCAGGGTTCTATTTGCCTGTTCCGCCGCACTATGGCTGGCGGGCTGCGAGTTTCTGCCCGAGCAGGGTCGCGTTGTCGCCGCGGAGGAAGAAGCGGTCGTGGCGGCCGTGGACTGCCCCGGTGGCGTACCGACCTTCGAGGTTGACGCCTGCCTGCTGCCCAACTGGATCGCCCTGGGGCTGGCGTCCCAGCGCGGTGACGGCGACTGGCGCAGTGCCAAGCTGATCGAGCTGGAGGCGGTGCTGGCGGATGATGAGGATGAGCGCCATCTGGCCCGCGCCATCACCCTTGCCTGGGGCAGCGAGCGGCAGTGGACCCAGGCCGCCGAGCTGTTCGAAATCCATCTGCAGGCGGCACCGGAGCGGTTGCAGCCGCTGCTTCGCTACTGGCGTAACGAGCTGGAGGGCCGACGAGCCATGTCGGGTCAGCTGGCTCGCTCACAGAAAGAGCTCGTCGCCCAGCGCGAAGAGAACGAACAACTTGCCGAGAAGCTCGAGGCGCTGACGGCCATCGAGCAGAACATCAACCTGAGGCAGCAGTCGCCTTGAGCGGCCTGGGAGGCATGACGTGATGGATGTGGCCCGACAAACGGAAAACCGTGGCACGGAGGTTCGCAAGGCCGGGTCGCGGACGGCCGGCGGGAAGGTGTCCGGCGCCCACATTCTGCTGGTGGACGACGATGTCAGCCTGCTGCGTCTGCTGGGAATGCGGCTGGAGAGCCGCGGTTTTCAGGTGACCACGGCGGAGAGCGGCCCGGAAGCCCTGCGCTGCCTGGACGCCGAGAGCCCTGACCTGGTGCTGTCCGACCTGCGCATGGACGAGATGGACGGCATGGCGCTGTTCCAGGCAATTCAGCGCCAGATGCCGGGCCTGCCCGTCATCATCCTCACTGCCCATGGGTCGATTCCCGACGCCGTCAGTGCCACCCAGCAGGGGGTGTTCAGCTTCCTCACCAAGCCGGTGGATCGTGACCAGCTGTTCAGCGCCATCGACGAGGCCCTGGCCCAGGGCGCACCCACGGGGGGCGGAGAGGGCGACGACGCCTGGCGCGCCAGCATCATCACCCGCAGCCCCGAAATGGAGCGAGTGCTGGAGCAGGCGCGCATGGTGGCCGCGTCCGATGTCAGCGTGCTGGTTACCGGCCCCTCCGGCTCGGGCAAGGAGCTCCTGGCACGGGCCATCCACGATGCCAGTCCCCGTGCCGGCAAGCCCTTCGTGGCGATCAACTGCGGTGCGCTGCCGGAACAGCTGCTCGAGAGCGAACTCTTCGGCCATGCCAAGGGGGCCTTCACCGGGGCGGTGAGCGATCACAAGGGCCTGTTCCAGGCCGCCGACGGCGGCACCCTGTTTCTCGACGAGATCGGCGACATGCCGCTACCGTTGCAGGTCAAGCTGCTGCGCGCCCTGCAGGAGCGCCAGATACGGCCGCTGGGTTCCACCACCTCATTCCCGGTTAACGTGCGGATCCTCTCGGCCACCCATCGCGACCTGAGCCAGGCCATGCAGCAGGGCGAGTTCCGCGAAGACTTCTTCTACCGCCTCAACGTGGTCAATCTCCGCCTGCCTCCGCTCAAGGAGCGTGCCGAGGACGTCCCGCTGCTGGCACGCCACCTGGTGGCGCAGGCGGCGGCCAGGCACAAGCCGTTCGTCAAGGGCTTCTCGCCGGAGGCGCTCAACCTGCTGGCGACCAGTGCCTGGCCGGGCAACGTGCGCCAGCTGGTCAACGTGGTGGAGCAGTGCGTGGCGCTGACCCGCTCGCCGATGATCCCCGAGGCCCTGGTGTCCCAGGCGCTGGCCGCGGAAGAGAGTGCGCTGCCCACCTTCAACGATGCCCGGGCCACCTTCGAGCGCAGCTACCTGGTCAAGGTGCTCAAGATCACCGAAGGCAACGTCACCCAGGCGGCACGGATCGCCGGGCGCAACCGCACCGACTTCTACAAGCTGCTTTCCCGCCACGATCTGGAACCGAGTACGTTCAAGCCGATTACCTAGCCGGCGCAGGCAGTTTTCGGGCGAAGCCTACTTCAGGCGTTGCTTCACTTCCACGCTCAGTCGCCCCTCTCCCAGGCGGGCGGTCAACGCCTGGCCTGGGTGGGTATCGGCGGCGCGCCGCACCACCCGGCCCCGTTCGTCCTCAAGAATGGCATAGCCCCTTCCCAGTACCGCCAGCGGGCTGACCGCCTGCAGCTGTCGCACCAGGCCGGCCAGGCGTTCGCGTTGGCGAGCCTGGGCGTGCTGCGCGGCCTGCTCGAGCCGGGCTCGAGCTGCGGCAAGCCTCAAGCCGGCCTGTTCCACCTCGCGCCGCGGCGGGCGTGCCGACAGCCGCCGTTGCAGATGAGCGAGGCGCCGCTGCTCGTCGGCCAGGCGACGCTGCATGGCCCGGGCCAGCCGGGCGTCGAACTCCGCCAGCGTGAGGCGCTGGCGGTTCAGTACCTCGCCGGGGTGGCGCAGCCGCACCCGCAGGTGGTCCAGTCGCTGGGCCTCGCGGTTCAGGCGGGCCTGGGTAACGCGCTGCAGCTGGCGCTCCAGGCTCACCAGCCTGCGCAGCAGGTCGTGGTGGTCCGGAACCAGCTGTTCCGCGGCGGCGGAAGGGGTCGGGGCCCGCACGTCCGCGGCCAGGTCGGCGAGGGTGGTGTCCACCTCGTGGCCCACCGCCGACATCACCGGCAGGCGCGAATGGAAGATCGCCCGCGCCAGGTGCTCGTCGTTGAAGGCCCAGAGATCCTCCAGGCTGCCGCCGCCGCGGGTGATCAGGATCACGTCCCGGAACGGGTCCAGCGCCTGCTGCCGGTTGAGCAGGCCGAGGGCGGCGATCAATGCGGGTGCCGCCTCGCGGCCCTGCACCGGCACCGCGATCAAGGTGACCTTGGCCAGCGGCC